>NZ_JAUBQW010000013.1:0-75228 GCF_036701485.1 Microcoleus sp. Pol11C3
TTGCTCAACAATAGCTCAAAACTACTATTCTGCTTTTTCTGAGCATTTATACTTATTGCAAAAGTGACACGCTCCCTAATTAAGCGGGGTTTGTAGTTTTTTTTAAAATTTTCACTTTTTGGCAATGATTAAACAATCACTGTCAACTTTAGACAGCATATCTGGAAACGCTGATGTGTAGTTGCCATCTTTGTCTACAATCCTGCGGAGTATATATCCGCTCTCAGCAGGTCTGCCGAAAAACGAGTTTGTGCGATGCCAGATATCTCCATTCGGAGTGTTCGGATCTCGATCGATCAAAAAATCTACAAGCCATTGTGGCACAGACCATCCAAACACTATCGGCGTGATGTGCCCGTGCTGCAAAGTTGCATCAGAGAATCGGAACAAGTAAGTGATCCGAGAAAATTTGACTAAATAAAGTAACATCCGTCCCGCCATTGATGAATGAAATGTCCAGATAACAGGGTCAAAAACGCGCAGCAATAACGTCCGTTCGTCAGCATTCCATTCTGAACTGTACATCGTTAAACAATGGTCGGGGAGACCGTTTCCGTCCATAAAGAAGATACCTTGCAGGACTTCGGGTAACTGGGCTGGATGTTCTACTTTCATCCAATTAGCGATTTCTTTTAGTTGCTTTGTTTCGATTAACATGGTATTATTTATTCTCAAAAAGATTTGTGATTTCGTGTCCTGTTAGATACCCCTTTTATTTCTTAGTCCCTCGCTCGATCGCACGAGAGCTTGTCTAGGATGGGTTTCAACCGCGCAGTCTCATAGCAGTTTTCAACCGGATGAAATACAGCTTTAGACATGGCTTGGCCAAAGTCCCTACCGGATATCTACGATCGAGCTTTGGGATTAATTACCCCGGCAAATTCGGCTCAGAAGCTCGTCGCACTTTGCCTACCGTACTCACGACATCCACCAGCATCTTGAGTGCGATGTCTTTAGCGGGGCAAATCCGTCCCGCACTCCGATCGCCCACCGAATGAAATCCCATATGAAAAGGGCACAGATTCTCCCGCTTAGGGTTGAATTCGTATACCGTAGAACCCCAGAAACTGCCGTCTAGCAGCCCCAGACTCAGCGGTATCAGTACCTTGGTTCCGGCAGGGAAAGTGCGCTCTTTGCCCGCTACCGTTGCGGTGAAAGGCTCTGTCGCCACTCGGTGGGTAGCGCTGACGGGGGCCCAGAGGCGGGCGCATTCCAGGAGGAAGAGCTCGATCGACTGGCGATCGTCCAAATCGAGATCGTCCCAAAAGTCAGTCGGGTTAATTTCGGCCGTCTGCTGTCCTTTATAGGCGGGGAGAGCGCGATATCCCATTGCCGTGTAGCCTAGGTGCAGGGGGCCTTGCAGTCCCGCTATGGCCATAATCGATGTCATCAGCTTTGCCAATTCCCGCTTAGTCATGCCGTTGTTTTCCGAGCTCTCCTCGAAGTCGGCTAAAGCTGGGGAATTTTCATAGATAGTTGCTGCACGCTCGATTAGAGTGGACAAATCACCGTGTCCAAATAGGTTGAGGCTTTGCAGCAGGTTGCCGATGACGGCGAAGTAGTGCAGCGGGCTTTGGCGGGTGTAATGTAATTCGGTGAGGAGTTCGATCGACTCTGAATTGTCTGGATTAATCCCAAAGATGACGTAGTGCAGGTATCGGACTAAAAATCCCATCCAACCGCGCTTGACATCTGTAAAAAACGCTCCCCCCGCACCGTGGGACATCTCGGCATAATCTGCGGCTAGCCGATCGAGCAACCGTCTGCTGATTTCGTCTCCCTGGCGATCCGTTGTGGCACTGTTGAACAGATATTTCTGCATACAGCTTCGGAATGCTGCGTGGTTGCTGCTACCATCAGTTTCACGATCGGACAAAGACAGCAGGAAAAGGTTTCTGCCGCCTACATCTTGGTTGGGGGCGCTATCGGGATCGAGTACAGAAGTACCAAGCCGCCATCCGCGCGCCTGGGGCGATGTGAGTGCTTTTTCTAGGGTGTCAAACTCTCCCATCACGACTTGCCCCGCGCAGCAAAAGTTGGCTCCGAAAGCCAGCCGTTTTATCTGCAAATACGTGGGTTCGTTGGCAATCAAACCCTCAATCAGGGCGATCGGCGGTAGCATCGTTTTGCTGAGACTTTCTTCCGGGTTTTGCAAAGCCCAAGCCTGAAACTCGTTTAGAGCCGGGTTCATCAGCGATGAGAAAATAGTATCTAAATTTAGGTTCATCATAATTCCTCCGAGAATCCTTCGCCATAACCCGCTTTGCACTTAGGAGCAAGAGGGTATAGAGTGGCAATTGAGCGGGTATTGAATCCCGCTTAAATGCACAAATCAGTATGTATAACTATAGCCATCTTTATTGTAAACGCAGTGGCAATATAGATATAGTTTTACTGAATATGTCTGCGCCAAAGTCTAACCTTGTCCCGGAGAATTGGTGTAATTTATAACAATTCTTGGTAAATATATCTACTCTCTGCTTCTCAACTATTAGCCCCAATCTCTGAGGGTCGCAGATAACTACGGCGATCTGCGATTACTTGCTATTAGATTGAGCCAAAATCGGCGACACTAATCAGACTGGACGATACCCCCTTCAAAGAAGCTAAGACTTCTCCGGTTGCCGCCAACCGAATTAAGGTTGCACTGCCATTTTGAGAAATCGCCAATTAGGAGAAAGTAATGCCACTGGCGAGTGTTAGCAAATCTTTGCCATCTTCAAAATCGGCGATCGTATCGATTCCATAATTGGCAGATAATAGGAAGCGATCGTTCTCATTTCGCTCTATCAAATTATCATTTCCCATTTCACCGCTGAGAAAATCTTCGCCATCACCGCCAAGCAGGATATCGTTAGATGTGTCTGTATTTTCTGTGATCGGACTCTCGATCGTTGCTGATTTCTGCATTTGTTTACAAAGTGTCTCGTTTGCAAGTATCTTGCTTTTATCGATTTACAATTCTCCTTTAAACGCTTTGTCCAGGATAGATGGCAGCAGGGCATCTAGTTCGGCGGCAGTTTCTGCTTGCAGTCGCTTGAGTGCATCTACTTTGGTTTGGAGGTTGTCGAGGTAGGCAACGATGCGATGTTGTTCCTCTAGGGGAGGAAGATTAAACGGTGCTGAACGAATGACACCTAATCCTAATGTTGGAACACCAGAGTTGGGATTCATTATACCCATAAGATAGTCAATAAAGGCTGAACTTTTGGTGTAATAAAGCAAGTATTTAGGCAAGAGTTTATTTTGTTCTGGTTGAATCACACATAAAGTATGAGTCATTGCTAGTTTTATATTAGCAGGGTGTAGTCGAGCATAACCAATTTTGCCTTTTCTTGAAAAAATAACATCCCCTTCCCCAACTCCAAATCGTCCAAGAGTATCTTCATAAAATGATACGGGTACGCGCCTTGCCTTTACTGTACTAATTGCATCTTCCCCTACAAAGTCAACAGTTGAAATTATTGGTACACCATCTTCGATATAAATTGGGTAACGGTGTGAGGGATTAGGGTCAATAACTGTACATACTTTGCCTAATTCTATAGAATCAATTGTAGGTGAGAAAAATTTTTGTAAGGAAGCTTTAATAATTAATTGATTTTCCTCAGCACTCTGCCACCGCAGCCCCCGCGCCTCCTCCACCTTACCGGCAAGTTCCTCTATCCGTGCCACAATGCGCCGCTGCTCGTCTAGGGGGGGTAGGGGGATTTGCATAGAAAGAAATTTAGATTCATCTAAGTAACGACGATTGGTAGTGCCATCACTTGCTTTAATGCAAAACTCAACAAAAAGAGGAGTATGAGTTAAATAGTTAAAATATTTAGTATCGAGAAGCTTATAATTGACATCAAAAGCCCAAAAGTTACCTGTAATAATTGCACCATCACATTCTTTTGGTAAAATTCCAAAAGCACTATTACGAGCATCTATTTTAGAAAGTACCAACTGACCTGCTTTTGCTATAAATTGCTTTTTGGTGCCTATTTCACTACCTGAAACACAATCACGCATCACGACTCCATGATTATTCATTCGTATAGTTATTCTTTTGTAAGTCTCAAATTCTTCAATATTAATTGAATCTTTATGGCGAAATAAAAGTTTATTAAGTGGCATCATCACAAGCTTTTTCATCTTTTTTTCAACAGCTCACTCTTAATTTCACCTAAAATATCTAAAATCCGCTGCTCTTTTGCCCAAATATCAGCAACTAATTGTTCTGGCGGTAAATGCTCAAAATCATCGAGAACATTAGGGTTTTTCTTGTCTAGGTTGAAAATAGCCCAGTAAATTGCATCCCCCTTAGCCTGAAAATCCTTAGAAATTTGGCGCTGCTGCTGTTCCTCTTGTCGCGTTTCGGCTTGCTTGTCCTTAAGTAGTTTAATTTGTACTTTCTCAGCTTTAATTTGGTCAGGTGGAGCAAAGTCAAGAATAGAGGTGTTGAGCGTTTGGATTTGCCCGTCTAACTCCTTGACTTTTTTGGCGCACAGGTTGGCGATCGTCTCAGATTCTCTAGCAGCATCCCAATGGGGCTGCGCTTCAGCCTTGGCTTTGTCGTAAGTTTCCCTAAAGTTGTACTTCCAGGCGCGATCGCTTTCTTCGCGATTGTTCCACCAGCCTAAACACTCGCTAAACTCATCATCTTGAATTGGCTTAGTTTTGCTGTAATTCTTGCGACCATCTGTAATGGTTAATTCATAATACCAAATATCCTCAGTAGCCCCAGAAGCATCAAAAAATAACAAATTGGTTGGGATGCCGGTATAAGGTGCAAAGACTCCATTAGGCAATCTAACAATTGTGTGTAAGTTAAACTCAGTCAGCAACTTTTCTTTAACTTTAGCGCAAAGACCATCACCGAATAAAGTGCCATTTGGTACAACAATTCCCGCCCGTCCCAGTTGAGGATGGCGTTTGAGCAAGCGCATAATTAACTGTATAAATAACAGAGTTGTCTCGCTTGTCTGCAATTCTGGGGGGAAATTTTCTTTAATTTTGGATTCTTCCTCACCTCCAAACGGCGGATTAGTCAGAATAATATCAACTTGGTCTTTAACACCTATTTGGTTAATCGCTCTAGCTAAACTATTTTTCCTTTCAACGTCTGGGTACTCAACGCCGTGCAATAGCAAATTCATTTGAGCCAGCATAAATGGCAAAGGCTTGGCTTCAATTCCAGATAAACTTGATTGCAGAATTTCCCAATCTTTAGGTTGACATTGTGCCTTGAGATGTTCGTAAGCTTCTACCAAAAACCCAGCCGTGCCACAAGCCGGGTCATGGATAGTTTCACCCAGTTGCGGGTTAAGAACTTTCACCATAAACCGCACTACCGGCCGGGGCGTGTAGAACTCGCCGGAATCCCCCGCAGCGTCGCGCATCTCTTTGAGCATAGACTCGTAGAGGTTGCTGAGGATGTTCACTTCTTCTGAGTTATCGAAGTGAATATCATTAACCTTATTCACCACATCTCGCAGCAATGCGCCGCTAATCATGCGGTTGGTGACATCGTTAAAAACTTGGCGGATTACATCTTTGCGATCGCGCCCCGTCGCACTTTGAAGACTCCGCAAATAAGCGAACAAACCAGGGCTTTTTGTCCCGTCCCGCAGCGTTACCTCATCATTGTTAATGAATTTGAGCAAGTCATCGCCGCTCATCCCTTCATCATCAGCAGCCCAATCTCGCCAGCGGTAAGGCGATTCAATTAGCGGTTTGTACTTATCAACTTTTCCCTCTAAAAAAGCTTCTTCTTCTCTGACTTTTTCTGCATCATCTAATAGTTTAAGAAAAAGAATCCAAGTAAATTGGGGCAAACGGTCTAACTCCCCATTCATTCCCTTATCTTTCCGCATGATATCTCGTGCAGACTTAATGACACTTCCGAGACGTTGAGCGGTGGTAACGGGTTTACTGTCACCGTTTGTTTTTGTGCGTTTGACCATGAATAATTAAGCTGTGTATAACAAAGTTTGTAACTGCTCGACTGCCTGCTTCAATTTATCTGCCCCGCCAAATTTAGCGGCAATTTCCCGCACATTGCCATACTTCTCAACCGCTTTCACCTTCAGAGATGCTGGCATTATCAACTGCTGCGGCCCACCTTGAGCGTAACCGTCCAGCAGAATTTCCAGGATTGCTTTAGCATCAGCGCCGTATTGGTCAAAAAAGTCTTTTTTCTGACGTTTTAGCCGTTCTACTCGTTGCTGGCAAGTCATCACCGGCGTGTTAAACGCAATGTGACACAGTAAATCAAAGGGGTCTGCGTCGGGCTGATTGGTAACGGTTTTCAAGTCCTCAAAGTCAATGCCTCTTTCTGCTAGCTGGTCAATAATTTGCGATCGCTCCTCTGGATTTACCCACCGCTGCTGAATTTCCAGAGCAGAGCGGTAGAGGATACGGACTTGTTCTTTGGTATAGTCTACCAGCTTGAAGGAACGAAGCCGATTGCCGTTGGGGTCGAGTTCATAAACTATTTCGCCGATGACTTCGCACTGACCCCCATCAAAGTAATATTTGCGGGGTGGTATCTCGTCATCATCAGGCACACCAGTAAAGCCACGAGGGGCAGCGCCTTCAATGGGTTCAACTTCATCCACTTCTGGCTGTTGTGGTTCAATGACTTGCTGGCTACCCTCAACCGTTTGCCCTTCATCGTTCATCGCCTCAATTTCAATCAAAGCCGGTTCGCCGTCAAACTCTGGATCGGCAAACAAGCGGGTGCTGTGGGTGTAGTCGAGGATATTGAAGAACAGCTTGCCGTTATCTTCATCTACACGGGTGCCGCGCCCAACAATCTGTTTAAAGTCAGTCATCGATCGAATGACCCGCACCAGAACAATGTTTTTGCAGGTGGGAATGTCCACGCCCGTTGTCAGCAGCCTGGATGTCACTGCGATCGCAGGTGTCTGGGTGAGTACATCTTTGAATTTGTAAAGCTGCGATTTCCCTGTATCGCCCGCTGCTGCGGTCACGCGACATACATAATCGGGATGTTGTCTTGTCAAGTCAGCGTTGAGGTTGTTGAGCGCTGCCACCATTTCCAAGACGTGCTCTTCATCCAAACAAAAGACGATCGTTTTGCCAAAGCGGTCAGTTTTCTTGAGGAAGTCTGTAATGTGTCGCGCGATCGCTTGCGTCCTGACTTTGAGAGCCACAGCCCGCTCAAAATCTCCTGTCTGGTATTCTTCATCGGGAATGGTGCGCCCGTAGCGGTCAAGGTCATCAGAGTTTGGTCGCCACCCCAAAGCATCGTAGCTGGTAGTAACGCGATGCACCCGATAAGGCGCTAAAAACCCATCTTCAATACCTTGGGCTAAGGAGTAGGTGTAAAGCGGATTGCTGAAATATCGGTAAGTATCAATGTTGTCATCACGCAGCGGAGTAGCTGTCAGCCCCAACTGATAAGCAGGACTGAAGTATTCAAGGATTTCCCGCCAGTTGCTATCATCCCGTGCACTTCCTCGATGACACTCATCAATCACAATCAAATCAAAGAAACCTCAGCTATATTCTCGATATAAACCCGGCTTGTTTTTATCTTTAGCAATTGCTTGATAAATGGCAAAATATATCTCGCGACTCTTGACCGATTCCCCTTGAATTTTATGAATAATATCCTCTGGAAAAGCTGAGAAATCTTTTAGCATTGGGTCATCAACTAGGATATTCCGGTCTGCTAAAAATAGAATCCTGGGTTTGCGGTGTTCGTCGGTTGCATTCCAGCCAAGATTCCACAACATTTGGCAGATTTGAAATGCAACAGTAGTTTTGCCCGTCCCAGTGGCGAGGGTTAGCAGCAAGCGTTTTTGGCCGCTGAGGATAGCTTTGAGGGCTCGGTGAATGGCGATGCGCTGGTAATAGCGAGGGATTTTCCCACCCGTCAAATCAAAGGGTGTCAGCAGTTCCTCTGCTATTTCATCGCTCAATCCCTCAGATTGCCTTAACCTTGCCCAAAGTTCATTAGGGCTGGGAAACGAGTCCATCTGGGTAATTAACCCAGTTGTGTAGTCAAATTCATATATGCTCTCACCATTCGTAGAGTAAGCAAACTTTAAGCCTAAAACTTCAGCATATTTCTTAGCTTGTTGCAATCCATCCTGAGCGTGTTTGTATTTCCGTTTTGCTTCAACCACAGCTAAAGGAAAATCGCGAGTGTAACAAAGAAGATAATCAGCAAATAGACGTTGGCGGCGGCGGACTTTTCCCCCCGTTATCAAAATCCGACCCGCATCAATGTAATACTGCTCTGTCAGAAAATGAGGCTCTTTATCCCATTCTATAAGTTTGGGCAGAACGTATTTGCGACAAGTATCTGCTTCGTTTAGATTCATTATCTATTTTTGAGCAATTTAACTAATGATAAGCTATCATTTCAGTTTTGCCATATTACTGCATCAAGCTGTAATAACTTGTAACCTCAGCAATAGAGCGATCGCCCCAACAATATCCTCGATGTTCCTTACTTCAAAGTGTGCATATTGATAAGTAAGTAGCTACAAATAAACATTAGATGGTTCAGGCGGGTGAACTCACTCCTTTATTCGCTGGTATCATAGATATTAACTGGGACTCCCCCTTACAAAATACTCTTGTTTTGTTTGTGCTTATATAGTTAGATATATTTTATAATTCTGAATTTTATTGAATAAAGTTAGAGATTTAATTACCGATAATTATTAAATTTTAGAGCTAAAAATCCCAACTCTAAAATCTAAAATCTAAAATCAAATGACGCCCGCTAAAGTTTCCCACCAGTACAAAAGCACTTTACCGGAAACCCGCGGGCGTCGAAATCAAGCAAGCTTAAATCTTAGAAAAGACCCAGCGTGAAAGATTTGTCGATCGGGAAAATAGCACCAATACCCAACCACAGAGTGAACACAGTTCCCAAGAGGAAAACAGTAGTAGCAACAGGGCGGCGGAACGGATTTTGAAACTTGTTAACACTCTCGATGAACGGAATCAAAATCAAGCCAAGGGGAACACCGGCCATGCAAGCAATACCCAACAATTTGTTAGGCAAAACGCGCAAAAGTTGGAACACAGGCCACAAATACCATTCCGGAAGAATTTCTAGCGGAGTAGCAAAAGGATTAGCCGGTTCTCCAACCAAAGCGGGGTCTAGTACGGCCAAACCCACGCACAGAGAAATCGTTCCCATGATTACTATAGGGAAAACGTAGAGCAAGTCATTAGGCCAAGCTGGTTCGCCGTAATAGTTGTGACCCATGCCCTTAGCGAGCTTAGCGCGGAGGTCTGGATCGCTCAAATCTGGTTTTTTGAGAATAGACATAGTAAGAGTGTTCTCCTTTTAGTTTTACCCGGGCCTGGGATTCCGCTGTATTCGTTAGTCTGAATCAGCGGTGCGATCGCAGGAAGTATTGGTCGTAAATAAATATCATGAGTGATGAATTCTGAATTTTCAACTCAAAATTCAGCGGGGGGCAAAAAAAATACCACCCCCACAACTCAAAACTTACAACGGGCCAGAGATACCTTGCTTGCGAATCATCAAGAAGTGAGCCAGCATGAACACTACAATCAGCCAAGGCAACACAAAAGTGTGCAAGCTGTAGTAGCGAGTCAAAGTACCTTGACCGACGCTGACACCGCCACGCAGCAGTTCAACCATCAAAGAGCCGACAAACGGGATGGCTTCGGGGACACCGGAAACGATTTTAACGGCCCAGTAACCGATTTGATCCCAAGGCAGCGAATAGCCGGTCACGCCGAAAGAAACAGTGATGACTGCCAAGATTACTCCTGTCACCCAGGTTAACTCGCGGGGCTTTTTGAAGCCGCCTGTCAGATAAACCCGGAAGGTGTGCAAAATCATCATCAGTACCATCATGCTGGCAGACCAGCGGTGGATGGAGCGGATCAGCCAGCCGAAATTCACTTCATTCATCAGGTATTGCACTGAAGAAAAAGCTTCTGCTACCGTGGGACGGTAATAGAAAGTCATGGCGAAGCCGGTGGCAAACTGGATCAGAAAGCAAACTAAAGTAATTCCGCCCAAGCAGTAGAAAATATTGACGTGCGGGGGTACGTACTTCGTAGTGATGTCATCAGCGAGCGCCTGAATTTCCAGGCGTTCCTCAAACCACTGGTAGGTTTTTGAGTCGGTGATTTGTTTAG
Organism: Microcoleus sp. Pol11C3; assembly: GCF_036701485.1. Lineage (NCBI taxonomy): Bacteria > Bacillati > Cyanobacteriota > Cyanophyceae > Oscillatoriales > Microcoleaceae > Microcoleus > Microcoleus sp. Pol11C3. The sequence continues at coordinate 10,144 of NZ_JAUBQW010000013.1, forward strand.
AAAACATGGAGCCAGAATTCCTAAAAGAATATTGCTGTGGTTGAGGTTCAGGGCAGCAGCCACAAGGTTTTTTGTCGCCCCGCGCCGAGCAGCTTGCTTTTACTAGCAAATGCCTGAGGCTATTTTTTAAATTTGGAGCTGACGAAAGGAACTCTATTGTGCGATCGCCTGCAAGCCCTGGGAAACTAAGCGGTGGCTTGTCCCTACTCGCTGGCGTTGCCCGATCGAATTCCAGACTGTGATAAAAAATGTAACATAATTGCTGTGCAAATTTCACGCGAGCGAAGCTTTAGCCGAGTCTCAAATACCATGTTCTGCAAGCTCAACATCCGCCCCAAGCTGGCATACAGCCAAGACCACAGCCCAGGACCCAAATGCGAGCCTGCCACCGGGTCGCTGGGGCGTAAATTTTAATATTTATGATAAAACTTCACTCATTTTGCGATTAAATGTTACATTTAACTAATTTTTTGTTGGCGGCCGACGTTTGACGAATGCCGAATGCCTTGGGGAGAGTTAAATGCCCAAAAGCTTAAAAGCCTACAAACTTAAAATACAGGAGATGCAATACTTGCCTATCTTTTACAGAAAAATCATGCACAGACGAGTTTTCCAGATTGCTATTGTACTTTTCCTCCAAGTCGCCCTAGTTCTAGGCCCCTGGGCCGGGCCTGCGGCGGCGCTGACTCCTGAACAGCAGCTATTGAGCGAAGCTTGGCGAATTGTCAATCGCTCTTATGTGGACGACAGCTTCAACTCTCAAAACTGGTGGTTGATTCGCCAAAAAGCTGTCAAGGAACCGCTTAACGACAGACAGCAGACTTACACGGCGATTCAGGGGATGCTGGCGAATCTCGACGATCCGTTCACTCGACTGCTGAAACCCGAACAGTACCGCAGTTTGCAGGTCAACACTTCGGGAGAATTGACGGGAGTGGGGCTGCAAATTGCGATCGACCCCCAGACAAATGCCCTGACAGTGGTGGCTCCTTTGGCCGGCTCACCGGCAGATAAAGCTGGCATCCAACCCCTCGATCGCATTCTGAAAATTGACGGCACTCCTACCTCAGAATTGAGCCTAGACGAAGCAGCAACTCGAATGCGCGGCCGCATCGGCACTGCCGTTACCTTGACCTTGGGGCGCGACGGAAGGGACGTTGCTGAGGAAATTGAGCTAGTGCGCGATCGCATTGCTCTGAATCCGGTTTATGCCGAATTGCAGTCGGGGGCGGAGAATTTACCCGTAGGCTACATTCGCCTGAGTCAATTCAGCGCTAATGCCACTGAGGAGGTCGCTCACGCGATCGACCGCTTGGAAAAACAAGGAGCCGCCGCCTACATTCTCGACCTACGAAACAACCCGGGGGGACTGTTGCAAGCAGGGATTGAAATTGCCCGCCTGTGGCTCGATTCCGGGACGATCGTCTACACGGTGAACAGACAAGGAATTCTCGGCAGTTTTGAAGCCTCTGGACAAGCCATAACTAACGATCCACTGATTGTTTTGGTTAACAAGGGAACTGCCAGTGCTAGCGAAATTTTGGCGGGTGCGCTGCAAGATAACGGCAGAGCTCAACTGGTAGGAGAAAAGACTTTTGGCAAAGGACTGATTCAGTCGCTCTTTGATTTGTCTGACGGTTCTGGGTTAGCCGTGACTGTTGCTAAGTACGAGACACCTAACCATAAAGATATTAACAAGCTGGGGATTGCGCCCGATCGCGTAGTACCTTTGGAACCTATCGCGCGTGATCAGATTGGCACTGCCGCAGACTTGCAATATCAAGCTGCACTGCAACTACTGAAAGAAAAAACCGTGCTGGCAAAGTCAGTATAAGCCTGAGTTTGAAGTTTTGAGCTTGCAGCAGGGCCTCAATACACACATCTAAGTCTGTCTCTGCGTTTCGTTCGCAAGGACAGACAAGAATAATCCTAAAAACTGTTTTAACTCAAAACTGATATCACGTCCGACAGATTCATCTTTCATTCTTCGCTGTGCGAAGCAATGACATAAAAGAATGATGCACATCGGACGTGATATCAAAACCCAAAACTCCCCTTCCCTTAAGGTTGGGGGGTTGATTCCTCCGCTTCGGGTACCTCGGGTTCCTGCAAAATCACCGGACGCTGCTGGGGGTCAGCTTGGTTGCTTTGCTCTTGCATCACAGTTTTAGCCAGACTAGGGTCAAAGTAGCGGTTAAAGTCCGATCGCGACTGATTTACTCGCCCTTGGGTAAGATTGACTTCAGCTTGGATTTCGTGCAATTTTTCTTGCACCGCCCGGTAGTGAGGCCAAAGCTGAAGCAAAGCAGAAGTGGCACAGACTGAAAGTACCATGTTGACTGCCAACTTGACCCCTGTTTCGGCCGCGAGGGTTTGGTGAGGGTAAGAACGCTGGCGGCTGCTGCTGCGACGAGGAGTAACCCGAGGGGAGTTTTTTACAGGACGCAGTGGGGTAACGGTGGGTTGAATCGCTTGCATAATTTTTTTTCAAATACCTGAGACTGACGTTTTAGAGTTCCAAAGAGCAAATTCTGAGCTTAACGCACACTCGCCGCTGTTTGTCAGGGTGCTGACACCCAAAATTGTTGAGACAAAGGTGACGCGTGAAGACGGAATTTCCCCATAAAAATGCCTGCCCTTGCAGTCTCGTCTTGCTGAACACAAACAATCTACTGCACTGGGGCAGCAATTGTCTGTATCTGTAATGCAAGAGATTTAACTGGTCAGGCAGGCGTTTTGCGGTTCGCAACTGGTGTCTGGAAACTATTTGTACAGTTCAGTTGACAGCCGGAAAGCCAAGATTCCGGGAATCAAAGCAATTACGAGCGCTACGTAGACTTGGGTATCTGTTAAAGACATATTCGCAAAACTCCTTTTCGCGGGCACGAGCTTTCACCAATTTGAGACAAATTGGCACTTTTGGGAATCATTTGTTACAACTTGCAACACAAATGGTGCGTCCGGGGGGAGTGGCGCAGTGGCGCAGTGGCCCAGTGGCGCAGTTTGTGAGTGTCGGAGGGGGAGAATTTTTCCTTGTTTCCTGGGACTGCTTCCTTCGGACGTTGTTGGGACGATCGCCTCCCACAGAATTACCGCGTTAGGTTAAGATTTAAATGAAGGTGACACTAATGTTAGACAGAGCGGGTAATTTGCGCTGCGCTCAACCCTTGCCAATCTTAGGTGCACAAAATAGTTAATGGTAGATAAATTTCTCGAAACTTCGCCCAATGTTGGACTTGACGGCTTTTTATTATTGTTGGTTTTGGTGGCTTTGGAAGCTGTACTTTCGGCTGATAACGCGATCGCCTTGGCGTCTATTTCTAAAGGTTTAGAAGATGCCCAGGAACAGCAAAAGGCTCTCAACTGGGGTTTGATAATTGCTTTTGTACTGCGGATATCACTAATTTTAACGGCTACTTGGGTGATCCAATACTGGCAGTTTGAACTGCTTGGTGCTCTCTACTTGCTGTGGCTTGTTTTCCAACATTTTACTTCAGATACAGACACCGAAGGAGAACATCATGGGCCCAGATTTGCCTCTGTGTGGGAAGCAATTCCCATGATTGCTTTTACGGATTTAGCGTTTTCATTGGATAGCGTTACTACTGCGATCGCTGTTTCTGACAACACTTTTATCATCGTAAGCGGCGCTACTATTGGAATTATTGCCCTGCGATTCATGGCCGGATTGTTCATCCGCTGGCTGGATGAGTTCGTTAACCTAGAAAGTGCTGGTTACATCACAGTTGGGTTCGTGGGACTGCGGTTGTTGGTGAAAGTAATTAATCCGGATTTAGTTCCTCCGCAATGGCTGCTAGTTTCCAGTATAGTCTTGATGTTTGTGTGGGGATTTTCTAAGCGCTCTGCAGAGCCAGTGGAGATTGCAAAATCTAGAGAAATTTCTCTCAATCAGCCCGATTCAGAAGTGGCCGTGCCGGAACCGCAAGGACAGAAGTCCGAAATTTAACATAGTTTCATCAGAATAAAATTAGCTTAAATCTGTCAAACCAACAAAATTGAAGGCAGGTTAAAACGTGCAAAAGCCTTTCATGCCGGCGACTTTAGTCCGGGGATGAAAGGCTTTTATTTTGTAATATCCTTTTATTCACTACGCGATCGACCTGATCGGAGTGGAGTTAGGCGTATGGGAAGGCAGTTATCAAACAGGACTTACGCAGGCACACTATCTGTAGGCTGCACGCATAAAAAACAACGCTAGTAATTGAGCCAATATTGGGTCACAAGTTGGTCTAGATTTCTCAACAACCGTATAAGTACGATCGCACTTTTAGTTTATTTGTTGGAGATGTTTATTGGTAAAGCGAAGTGTTAGCTGGCGGGCGATGGCTTTTGGGGGAACCTTTTTCACGCATTCAGAGTTCTCTCAATACGCCGATCGGGGATAAGCCACATGATCGCAACTAAAACATAAAGCATGAAAGCCAACCATGAGTTGACAAATGAAAGCAGGATTGCTACGGTATAAATCAGCACTGATACTTTACCCTTAAAGTCTCGCCCAAGTGCAATTGCCAGAGTGGAATCTTTACCGTGGTGAGAAATAAGGACACGAGTAAGAATGAAGTAAGCGATCGCAGCAAACAACAGCACTGTGCCATAAAGCGCAACTGGCCAGGCTGCGAAGTGGTTCTCGCCTGTCCAGCCAGTGACAAAGGGAATGAGCGACAACCAGAACAGCAGATGCAGATTAGCCCACAAAACACTACCATTGACCTGCCGAGCCGCCTGTAACAAGTGATGGTGGTTGTTCCAGTAGATACCAAGATAAATAAAACTGAGTACATAGCTCAGAAATACTGGAACTAGCGGACGCAGTGCAGCTAAATCAGCTTCATGGGGCACTTTCAATTCCAGCACCATAATGGTGATGAGAATGGCGATTACACCATCGCTGAATGCTTCTAACCTGCCTTTATCCATTTTTCTATATCCTCCTTTTCTGCTGGCGCTGCCGATCGCTTCTCTTTCCAACAATAACTTAGCATAAGGTCGGTTGCAGTGATGTGTTATACCGCTCGGCTATCGCTTGCACTTAGCCACAAAGTCAACCATTTTGCTTGCCTAATCTCGGCTGAAAACAGATAACCTTTGATTTCACCAAGTGCCTCTTGAATGATTTCATCACTCACACCATCACGCTTCAAACTGGCAATAAGTGCAGAGATTGTATCCTCTTCTAGACGCTCGATATCGGGGCGAAGTCCTTGTCCAATGTAGACACGCACTAATGGCTGATAACCAGAAAATCCACGTAATGGCGAAACTCGCTAGAGTTGTTAGACAGCTTCAACGAATATGCTCTATCGCAAACCAAACTCTGCAACCAAGGCTGGAGTTGAAGCTAGAATTGTTTCAAGGTGACTTTCTGGCCATAACTCAATTGTCATTGCAGAGTCGGATTGATTGTGTCGCTCAGTGTAATTAACAGCATCAGCCGTAAAGCGTCCTGTTGTCGCAATTATTAAACTATCTACTCTCGGTGGTTCCCAAAGTTTCACTTGATCCTTAGTTGTGCTGATATCTGGTAAAGAAATGCTTTTACTGAGCCAATGTTTGCATTGAATAATAGCTCTTCTGCGGATGACTCCGCTGAATCGATCTCGGTTAACCCTATAAACAGATAAATCACGACCGCGATCTGGGGCATTAGTATGCATTAACCATTGAGGATTTTCATAGTTTTCATCGGAAGTAATCAACCTAAATATTAGACGTTCAAAATCTTCTGCAGATAAGTTTTTCCAATTTAATTGAGTTAGAACAGAACCAGAAGTATTTGATAAAATAAGTTCAGAGAGATCAGTTACTCCCACGGGAATTGGCTCGTTTTCAGCATATCGTGGCGTTAGTAGACCTTCCTTTACTGATGGCCAGTCGAAAGTAATAATATCTCTAAAATCTCCTATCTCTCCGTAGTAGAGATGACGCTTCATATCTCCCCACCTTGAAGGGCGCGGTACGCTACTACCAAGCAATACATCTATTTGTTGTATTTTGTCACTAAGTAATTGCCAGTCGGCTGGCTCTTGGATTTTTACAATCACTGCCCTACTTTCAACTCTTCCAACGGTTTCATCATCTACAGGGTATGTTTTTTGAAGTTTATCAAGCAGTTTATCGATTTCATTAATAGTTTGGTCAACTAGGTTATGGATAACTTTTCTTCGCTTTTGAGCGAAGTAAAATCTATACTTTCGCAGTTCTTTTCCTCCCTTTTCAATTTCACCCTCTACTTCTATTTGAATATGTATTTCCCCACTTTCACGTGCATCTAGACGAGATTGAGCTATTTCATCTAGCTCCCAAGGCAATGCAGTTGGTTTCCAGCCATCAATCAACGGTAATTCTACAAGTAACTGTTTGTATGAACGACAAGCGTCTTCATAAACAGGATTGGCGCCGAACACAATGTCGCTAGGTATATTCTTCTGCAACAAATTCCATAATTTTTCGAGTTTGGCTAGATTAGCTTCTGCAGCTCCAAATTTACGCAAGGCATTATCTAATTGGCTCATAAAAAAAAGGTTTGACAATAAACAGTTGAATTCTTTACTAGAATAAACATTATTTTACCGTATATAATTTTTGTTTGTCAATCCTGAATCCCGATCGCACTTCAGTCAAAGTTTACCCATTTATCAAGATTTAGATAGTCGGAAAAATTTAGTTCGCCCTTGTCTTGAAGAAGTTTCATCGGAACGATCGACCATATCCATGCAGCCGGACTCGATCGAACTTGCGTTAAACTAAGTCAGGTAAATGACTTTCTATACTCATGACTATTTTTACTCTGCGATCGATCAAAAAAGACTTCGGCATCAAGGAACTCTTGACAGATGCCAGCTTCAGCCTTGATGAAGGCGATAAAGTCGGACTCATCGGCACAAACGGTTCCGGCAAATCAACGCTGCTGAAAATGATTGCCGGTATGGAGTCGATCGACTCTGGCGATCGCTGGGTCAATCCAGGGTCTAAAATTGTTTATCTCCCCCAACAGCCGGATTTAGACGAAAATCACACTGTCTTAGAGCAAGTATTTGCCGACAGTGGCGAACAAATGGCTTTAGTGCGCGAATACGAGGAAATTTCCGCTCAATTGTCCCACGGCAAAGGCGATACAGACAAGTTGATGGCGCGTCTGTCGGCAGTGTCTGAACGCATCGATGAGGTGGATGCGTGGGACTTGGAAACCAAGGCGAAATTGATTTTGACTAAGTTGGGAATTGAGGATTTTGATGCGAAAATTGCCGACTTGTCCGGCGGCTACCGCAAGCGAATTGCCTTAGCAACGGCTTTGTTGTCCGAACCCGATGTGTTGCTGATGGATGAACCGACAAACCACTTGGATGCGCTGTCTGTGGAGTGGTTGCAGAACTATTTGAACGGCTATCGCGGTGCTTTGTTGCTGATTACGCACGATCGCTATTTTCTCGATCGCGTTACCAATCGCATCCTAGAGATCGATCGCGGCGACCTTTACAATTATGCTGGCAATTACGCTTATTACTTGGAGAAAAAAGCCCTAGCTGAAGAATCCGCCGCCAGCACTCAGCGCAAATTCTCGGGAGTATTGCGGCGCGAGTTGGAATGGCTGAAGAAGGGGCCCAAGGCGCGCAGTACCAAGCAAAAAGCTCGGATTGATCGCATTAAAGATATGCGAGCAGAGGAATTCAAAACAGCCAACGGCAAAGTCGAAATTGCGACAGCGGGCCGCCGGATTGGTAAGAAGGTGATTGAGTTACTGCATATCAGTAAAGCTTACGGCGATCGCACTTTAATTAAAGATTTTACATACAATTTCACTCCCGAAGACCGGATTGGAATTATTGGCTGCAACGGTGCGGGAAAATCGACGCTGATGGATATCATCACCGGACGCATTCAGCCGGATTCGGGTACTGTCGAAATTGGCACAACCATTCATATCGGTTATTTTGACCAGCATTCAGAGGATTTGACGCCGAACGAAGACCAGCGAGTTATTGAATACTTGAAAAGTGTGGCAGAGTTAGTGCAAACGGCGGATGGGGAAATCATTACCGCTTCTCAAATGTTGGAAAAGTTTCTGTTTCCACCGAACCAACAGTATTCACCAATTAGCAAACTTTCTGGCGGGGAAAAGCGTCGGTTATTTCTGTTGAAAGTGCTGATGAGTGCGCCAAACGTGCTGATTTTGGATGAACCGACAAACGACCTAGACGTGCAGACTTTGGCGGTTTTGGAGGATTATCTCGAAGATTTTAACGGCTGCGTGATTGTGGTGTCCCACGATCGCTATTTTCTCGATCGCACGATCGACATGGTTTTCGCCTTGGAACCGGGCGGCAATTTGCGCTTGTATCCCGGCAATTATTCGGTGTATTTAGACTACAAGAAAGCCGAAGAGGCCAAGGAAATCAAAGGGCAAAAAGAAAAAGAAAAACTTACACGCACCGTTGAATCTAACAATTCAAAACCCCCACTTTCTACTCAAAAAACCACCAAATTTTCCTTCAATGACAAGCGGGAATACGAACAGTTAGAAAGTAAAATTCCGCAGATGGAAGCTGAAAAACAAGACATTGAGAAGATTTTGTCTAACAATGCTCCGAGCGGGTTTGCAGAAATGAAGAAGTTATCGGATCGTTTGGCTCAGTTGACGCAGGAGATCGATCGGGCGACTGAGCGCTGGTTGGAGTTGGCGGAACGGGTGGGTTAATTTGGGTTGTCCGAGTGTTGTGTTTAGCTCCTGTTAATAATGGCAGGAGCTAGAGAAATTATGAGTGAAAAAATTTCATGCTGAAAGGAATATATATGGACAAAATTCAATATTTTTTTCTTTTTATATTACAAATAGTGGGGTAAAAAGAATATTAGGAATAATTCTTATTTAGCCGACAATTTGGCAACCTTTGACAATTTATTACCTAAGTGTGATGAATTTATGGTTATTAAAGTTATAAAATGGATCGCCTGTTACTGTCAAGCAAACTTACCAACAAACTTAAGACGAGTAAAAGTCTGAAATCCTTAGTCTAAGCTGCAATGCCAGCGGAAACAGCGACAAAAAACCAGCTTTTTTTGCGCTCGCCTCAACTAAAGCTGTATGTCAAAAACTGTGAAGGCCCGGAGGGTGGGGTTGACAAAAGCAGTAGAATATGCAGTAAAAGTCAGCGTAAGCAAATAAGACTGGCAGCAGAAAACAGGGATGAAAAGGCCCAAAACAGGTAAAAAAAAAGTCGAGCGGGCAAAGTAAGTTCGCCGAGGACTAAAAATATGGTGATGAGTGAGCTACAATTGACCTGTTCTGAGCCAAGAATTGGTCAACATCACAACTATCCTGTAGAAGTCTGAAGTTGAGAGTCTCAGGGTTGTCGAGGAGCGGGAGCAAACAGAAAACTATGCCTCAAAAAGTAATCGCCAAACAGATGTCTTTGGAATCAGCGTCAGATCCGATCGCCGTGAGGGCGACGGTGGAAACAGTGCCAGCCGAAGCAGTGGCAGTAGAGTCCTACGCCGATCGGTTGATGGACGAACTGTTTGAAGGAGTCGATCAAGCATTCGAAGGCAGCGACGGACTGCCATCGGAGCCAGTGCAGCCAGAATTCGTGGCGCTCAAGTCGATATCGGTACCTCAAATAGTTTTGTCGCAGTTGGCTCCCCAGCCTCCGCGAGCCGAAAAAGACGTAGAAGCGATCGCCCGCCAAGTCGCCCTAGAAACAACCAAAAAACAGCAGTCTAAACAATCATTCGACAGAATGCTGCTGGGAGCAGCATTTGGGTCGCTGCTGCTAGTCATGGGATTGTGGCTGGCAAGCCGATCGGGACTGGTGCGTTTGCCCGCCGCCCCCGCACGAGAGACACCCGCAGCAAGTGGCAAAACAGCACCAGACACCCCGTTTGTCGAATACGTGCAGCGCTCGCTAGAAGCGATCGAACAAAAAAAAGCACCCCAAGCTAACCCCCAACTTGCAGGAGTTCCCGGAGCCGCCACCCCAGGGACGCTGCCGAGCATTCCAATTTCCGGTGCGCCGCCGGCAACCGCAGGTCTTTCGACCGCAGTCAACCGCATTGCTAATGCCCTGGAACAAGCTGCCTCGCAGCCGGGAGCACCAGCACCTCAAGTCGTAGTCATCCCTCCCCCCGCTCAGGTGACTGTGGCTCCGGCGGCTCCGGCGGCTCCTCAAACCGCGGCAGTTTCCCCCTCGCCTGCTGCTCCAGCCTCGGGTCGTGCGATCGCCGCTGCGGGCACTCGCTCTCCCCTCGCTGCTTCCCCTTCCGCCTCGGAGTCTCCCCAGCCAAAGATTTTGGCTCGCGAAACCGAACCGGCACCAGCGCCAGCAGCAGCCCAGCAATCCGCGCCCGCGCCCCAGCAATCCGCACCGATCGTCAGCAGCGCCCCGACTTCCGCGCATACGTTGGTAGGGATTTTGGAGTTGGGCGATCGATCGGCCGCTTTGTTTGAAGTAGACGGCGTAGCCCGCAGAATTTATGTCGGCGAAAGCATTGGCGCTAGCGGTTGGACGCTGGCAGAAATCAAAAATCAAGAAGCAGTTATCCGCAAGGGAGGAGATGTGCGATCGGTTTTTGTCGGGCAGAAATTTTAATCAGTCAGTTGTTAGTTGTTAGTTGTTAGTTGTCAGTTGTCAGTTGTTAGTTGCTAAAAAAATAATCACTGGGGAATCTCAACTGCGAAAAACTAACAACTAACAACCAATAACAAATAACCAATAACATAGGAATTATAAAAAATGGGCCTATTTGATGATGTCAGCCGCTTTCTAGAAACCCGCTTAGAAGAATTCTTACGCAGCAATCCCCATCTGGAATTGCAGGCAATAGAAGAACAACTGAAAGAACAAGAAGAAGACACTCTGCGGCTGATTCTCGATATCCAAAAACAAGAGAAAAAATTGCAAGCAGAAATTCTCTCCGCTGCCCAAGAAATTCAGCGCTGGAACGATCGAATCAACAAAGCTAAAGTCGCTCAAAGGCTCGATTTAGCTCAAGCAGCCCAAGAGAGGCAAGCCGCTTTGCTGCGTCAGGGAAATCAGCGCTGGGGGCAAATGCAAGGCTGCAAAGAACGGATTGAAAAAGCCAAAGAACTGTACCGCCAAATTCAATTGCGTCGCAAAGAAGTCCGGGCAAAAGCAGCAGAAGCTGCCACTCATACTACCACTAAAACAGAGCCAAACTGGGATACAAAGGGTTGGAATCAGAGTTCAAATTATAACATTTTTAATGCGGCCGATCCTTTAGAAAAAAAGTTTCAGCATTGGGAAGCTCAAGAAGAACTAGATCAAATGAAGCGGAATATCGGCAGATAGTTACGAAAGCATCCCAATCCTTTAGGGACGAGTTTACTCGGAACTTGGATTCCCACCCAGTGCAAATATTGGTAAACCCTCATAACATAGAGAAATACCTGCCTTCGTGGCATCATATAAACTTGTCCTTCACATAATTAAAATAGATGACCGATCAAAACTCCCCTGTTTCCCCCGTCACCTGGATGGAAGACCGAGTTCTGCTAATTGACCAAAACCGACTGCCGAAAGAATACGGTGTAGTCGAAATTAGCCGCTACGAAGATATGGCTGAGGCGATTAAAACTATGATAGTCCGAGGTGCTCCGGCGATCGGGGTAGCAGCAGCTTACGGGATGTATTTGGGGGCGCGAGAAATCGAAACTGGCGATCGTACCGAGTTTTTTACTAAATTAGAACAAGTTGGCGAGTTATTGCGATCGACTCGTCCGACAGCAGTTAATTTGTTTTGGGCAATATCGCGAATGCTCAAAACTGCCGAGAGAACTAGCGGTTCTGTCGAACAAGTGCAAAAAACTTTGTTAGAAATGGCCAAAACCATTCAAGCAGAAGACTTGCAAACTTGTAAAGATATCGGCGACAAAGGTTTAGAAGTTCTGCCAGCGACACCTGAAAAATTGAACTTATTAACTCACTGCAATGCCGGTGCATTAGCAACTGCCGGCTACGGTACTGCATTAGGTGTATTTCGTTCTGCTTGGCGAGAAGGAAGACTCGGAAGAGTTTTTGCAGACGAAACTCGGCCCCGTCTCCAAGGTGCAAAACTCACCACTTGGGAATGCGTGCAAGAAGGAATTCCCGTCACATTAATAGCCGATAATATGGCCGCTCACTGCATGAAACTCGGCATGATTCACGCAGTAGTTGTCGGTGCAGACAGAATCGCTGCTAACGGCGACGCCGCCAATAAAATTGGCACTTACAGTTTAGCAATTGTTGCCAAAGCTCACAACGTCCCGTTTTTTGTTGCCGCGCCTCTGTCAACAATTGATTTTGAACTTTCCGACGGCAGCAAAATCCCCATTGAAGAACGCGATCCAGTTGAAATGTATCAAGTTGGAACTACGCGAATTTGTCCTGTGGGAGTCGAATTTTACAATCCCGCTTTTGACGTAACTCCGGCGGAATTAATCTCAGGAATTATTACAGAACACGGCACGGTTGCTCCTTGGGCGTTGCAACAGTTTCAGGAAAAACAATTAGTTTGATTGTATGTTGCTCAACCGCTCATTCCACCTGTTATCTGTGAAATTAAGCATGATTCCCAGCAGCCGCAACTGGCCGCTCAAAGTTGCGATCGCAGCTCTAACTCTGCCAGTTGTTTTTAGTCCTGTCTCGGAAGCTCAAGTGTCACAAACGCTTAAAGCTAAGGAATCAGAAGCCAAACAATTTGTGGGTTCGATGAATAAAGCTCAGCAAGTTTACTATGGTGAAAAAGCAGGCTTTACAAGTTCTGTTTCCAATCTATTGGTTTATATGGGTCTCCAAATTAAACCTGGCGCAGCCAATTACAGCTACTCGATCGGCATGGTCAACAAAGCTGCTGTATTTAACTACGGAGTATCGAAGCAAGCTAATCTCAAAAGTTTTGTGGGGGGAGTCTTTTTGGTTGGAAACAAGCCCCAAACTATCTTGTGTCTAAATGCTGCTCCTGGCAAGATTAAACCACCTAATCCAACTAATACCAAAGGGGTTTTAAAATGCGCTGCGGGTACAGGCAAAATTGCTCAATAAATCATGTCTACTTTACTGTATAATTTGGCAGATAATTGGATAGTAAGCGCCGATGTAGCTAAGCAATTACTGTCAGCGGGTGCGACGCTGCTCGATGCTAGTCAACCTGTTTTAAAGTGGTTTTGCCGTCTCCCACCAGCTATTCCCGTAACTTGGCAGGAATTTTCTCAATCGCACTTTCCCCACAAAGGAAAAATTCTCGAAAATAACACAGTTTTAACTCAAAAACTGCAAGCAATTGGCATATGTCAAGATAAACCTGTCATAGTTGTTGGCGATTCGGTGAAAGGGTGGGGCGAAGACGGGCGACTTGTTTGGATGTTGCGGACTTTGGGACACGAAAAAGCCGTTTTTGTCGATGGAGGATATCGGGCTTTAATCAAAGCTGGAATTAATCGAGTAAAAGCTGCAAACAATCCACTGCAAACAGGAGATTTTGTAATATCTCGCCGCTCGAATTGGGAAATTCAGCGGGATGAATTTAAAGCTATTTTAGGAGATGATAATTTAGTCATTATTGACGCCAGAGAGCCGCGAGAATATGCAGGTAAAACGCCTTACGGAGAAAAGCGGGGCGGCCACATTCCCGGTGCGGTGCATCTTTACTACAAACAGTTAATGGACAAACATGGACAACTGCTGGCTCGGGGGGAAATTGTCGCTATTTTGCAGCAAAAAGGAGTTTCGCAGTCAACTCAAATTGTGAGTTATTGCTCCGGGGGAATTCGCTCTGCATGGTTGACTTCAGTGTTGACAAATGTGGGATTTAATGCTAAGAATTATGCAGGTTCAATGTGGGAATGGTCGGCGTCGCCTGCAGATAGTTATCCCCTTTCAATAAGCCTTTCAGGCGCCGACTAGAAGCCCAGCCCCTACTCCCCACAATAAAATTAACTCTTTGTGGAACAGGCCCCAAAGCCTGTTCTTCTTCAAGAAGTCGGGAATCTAAAACAAGAGCGTTTCAGGTTGAGAATCTCAACCGACTTGTTCGATATACTGAGCGAGATCGTCGCGCAGGCGGCTGAGTTCGGCTTCGGTGGTCACGCGCACGCGATCGTCCCTAACCGTAATCAGCACTTTCGCAGCAAAAGGAGTCGGCCAGATATTCGGGTTGCAGAAAACTTCCAAAAATACATCTCCTGCATACCGATATTCCATCGGTTTTTGGGGAGAAGCTTTAGCGCCAGCGGTTTTGGCTGCTACAGCTTTCAAGCTTTCCATCAAAGCTGCAATTTCGTTTTGCAAATCCCGCACGGCTTGCGGGGAAAAGCTAAAGGAGACAGAACCTTCGACTAAATTCAGTGTCAGCGGAGAAAGAGACATGGGCAATGAAATTTAACATACTATTGTTAATGATAAAAAATATAGTAACCCAAAAGAAGTACATTCCAGCTCAATTGGACTGCGAAACTGGTATTAATTAAAATTTGTCTCAAGAAGCTAGGCTAAATTAATGAATATAAATCTAGTCGCAAGCTAGATTCAGCAATACTTTTAACCTTTTATGACTTGATAAGCTTTAAACTAGAAGCCAGAAAACTTGATGGCAGATAGAGGAGAGTTTATGGTAGCCGAGAACCGTTCCGAAGTCCGCAAGGTTTTAATAATTACCTTATTGCTAAATTTGCTGGTGATGGCAATTAAAGCAGCCGTGGGATGGCTGACTGGTTCCCTCAGTTTGCTGGCAGATGCTTTGCACAGCGTCACGGACAGCGCTAGTAATATTTTAGGATTGGTAACTAATCATTATGCCAATCCGCAGCCCGATCGCGATCATCCTTACGGACACCAGAAATTTGATGCTCTCGGAGCTCTGGGAATTGCTGTTTTTCTGGGAATTGCCTGTTTTGAAATTCTCAGCGGTGCTGTCGAAAGGCTGATTAACGGGGGTAAAGCTGTCAAAATATCCCCAAATGAACTGTGGATTTTGCTGCTCGTACTGGGGATTAATATTTTTGTGACTTTTTACGAGCGCAGAGTTGGCCAACGTCTCGGTAGCGCGATTTTAGTGGCTGACGCTCAGCACACGATGAGCGATGTTTGGGTGACAATTATGGTCATCGGCGGGTTGATTGGTGTTTGGCAAGGGCAGGTTTGGAATATACCTCAATTACAATCCCTGGATGTGTTTTTGTCTTTTCCTGTGGCTGTTTTGGTATTTAGCAGCGGTTGGAAGGTTTTAACAGAAAATCTGCCTTGGTTGGTGGATGAAATGGCGATCGCACCGGAAGTTATTCACGCGATCGCAATGGATGTACCGGGGGTTGTCAACTGTCACTCGATCGCCTCCCGTGGCGTTGTAGGGCGTCAAGTATTTATTGATATGCACATGATTGTGGATGCTGTCGATGTAGAAACAGCTCACCGGATTACAGAAGAAGTAGAAGCCCGTTTGGAAGAACGTTTCAGCCCTGTACGCATCTTAATTCACGTTGAGCCACCTGCTTACAAGTCCGACCAAATTAGCTACGATTCTGGAGAGAAGGAAGAAGGAAAGAGGAAGCAGGAAGGAGAAAAAATGTAGGGTGTATCCCCAGCAAACAGCAGCTTGAGGGATGAAGGAGGAAGGCGATTTTTGCGATCGCAATTCCTCCAATTTTTTAAATGCTATCAATGAAGTTAAAGCGATCGCACTTAATTTAGTGCTAGTTTTCCACAGGAAAAGGGGGGTTTTCCACAGAAATCGGCAAGTTTTCCACAATAGATCGATCGGCTGTCGTCGATTTCTGTCTTTCTATTTGTATAAATTCCAAGTATTTTGAATTTCTGTAGCCATTTCCCCCCGCAAATGCCAAGGTAGCAAAATCTTCACTTTTGAACCGAGAGCTCGCAGCCATCTCAACGGGTAGTGCGGATGGAATTTTTACTTTATTTTATCTGGTGCTAGCCTATCTACTCTCGATCGTAGCGGAAATTCTCCTACTCTGTTTTAGGCGACGATTCTCTTAATTCAGAGAAAGATGAAGAAATGTTTCGATCGAGTTGGATTTGGGGGAGTGAGTGCGCTCGCTCTCTTACCACCGAACCAGATAACGCAGATATACATCTCAACCTTCAATCTTAATCATTTTCAGTTTAAAAACTGAAACTTTAGTTTATAGGGGCATCATATAGTGATGACAAGTGTTCGATCCAGGATTTTCTAATGGATCTACAATCAGCACAATAAAGTAATCTTTTGTATTATACATTTCCAAAAACATTAGAATTGAATCCCACATTTCACTTGGAGCATTTTGGGATGCTTTTACACAATTCTTTTGTGTTACATAAGCCATAGTCACTTCATCATACGAACTTTGTACTTCAATTAAGACAATTCCTTTCCCCAATTGCTGATAACTGTTAACAGCTTGCTGTTTAATTAACTCACTTAATTGCGAGAATATTTTTTGAGCTACTGGAACTAAATCGTAAAACAACTCAGGAGTTTGAAACATTTCCTTACTACTAATACCCTCACTGATTAAAGCACGAGGTTGCCTCTCGTTTCTAAATCCTTGAGCTTTACGGTTCTTTTTTGATGATTTTTTAAGTGTTGATTCTATATCTACTAATGCAAATATTCCCGGAAAAGGCTGCATTATCCTTTGCATATATTCAGCAGGAAGTGTGCGAATCAAAGGCATATCTTGCAGTTTTTTTTGATACATATTAGTATCTTCGTGTTCCTGTCCTAAAGTCTTCAAGGCAATATTGAAAGCTTTATTCCACAACTCCTCTGCTTCGTCAAAGTTTCCTTGTAGGCAGTACAAGTCTGCTAAATTATGGAAAGATGAGGCAACATCTGGATGTTGTTCTCCTAGAATTTCTCTTCTTATCTGTAAAGACTCTATAAACCTAGCTTCTGCTTGTTTATATTGGTTACGATACCAGTATACTAGACCTAAGTTATTTAAAGTATTAGCATAACCTAAATTATTTTTACCTATTAACTTTTCCCTTATATATAAGGACTGTATCAATAGAGGCTCCGCATCTTTATCACAACCTAGCTCCGTGTAAAGTAGTCCTAATTCGTTGAGCTGATCGGCATAATAAGGATTATTTTCACCGAAGAATTTTTTCGTAATTTCTAAAGCTTGTTTTAAGTATGTTTTAGCTTTGATTGGCTCTCCTTTTAAGCTGTAGAGATTTCCTAGACTTTGGAGGACAGGGGCTATATCGGGGCAATTTTCTCCCCAATAGCTTTTAAGGCTATCTAAAGATTCTAGTAATAGAAATTCAGCTTCTTTATATTTACCCTGAAGCTTGTACAGCAATCCCAACTCGCCTTTATACACAGCAATTCTTGCAGGGTTATTATTTAATAAATTTTCAGCACGCTCTACAGTCTTCTTAAGTAAAACCTCAGCTTCTCTATAGCGACCCTGATCTTGATACAAAGTTCCCAGAGTATTTAAAACAGTAATTAATACATCAGGTTCTCGATCGCCGGAATTCTCTATAAATGATAGAGCCTTGTAAACCAAATTTTCAGTATTGCTAAAAATAGCTTCTTTTTTATATATACTGTTTTCATCAAAACTATTTAAAGAAGAGTTATCGTCGATTGGTGACATATCCTGTAAGGACTTCTTTAATAGGCTCTCTGCTACGTTAAGCCGATCTTGAAGACGGTAAATTACCGCAAGTTCGTGTTGAACAGATATTATTAGTGAATGTCGCCTATCATAACGAGTTAGAAAAACCTCTAATACTTTTTTATAGAGTGTTTCTGCTTCACCATAGCGTCCTTGTAATCTGAGAATAGTTGCTAATCGTTTCTGGACACCAGCCACAAAAAGATGATTGCCAGGAAAACGAGTTTTTACGTTTTCTATAAAAGTCTGACACCAATTCTCAGCTAATGCGTACAATCCCTGATTTCTATAAAAAGAGACTAAGATATTGAAAGGGTAGCAAAACTCTTCATTACTTAGATAGCCGATCATCTGTTGGGCAACTTCTTCTATATGAGGAATCAGAGGAGAAATTTGCTTAATTTCGTCGTAATTCGGCGAACTTGGCATCTGTTGTACCAGTGCGGCTATAAATGTTACAAACGAAATTTTCAGATATTCTGCCTCTGGTAGTGCCTCTAGCTTTTGCCGAAAGAACTCTCTGATAAGTTGATGAAACCGATAAATTCCCTCACCGCAAGGCTGAAGTAAATTCAATCGAACAAGCTTATTTTTAGCTTCTTCTGTCGCTTCTAGGGAGTTTTCCAATTCTTCCAGTATTTCCTGAGTAATTCCCTGAGATTCTAATGCTTCTTTTATGGCTTTTGCATCTTCTTCACTCACTGCCACCTGTAATTCATTGGGTTTCCAAGGAATGGGTGCTGGAGCAAACAAACTCAGAAGACAGCCTAACCTCTGCTCAGCATCATTTAGGCGTTCCCAACTCAACTCAAAAGCATCGGCAACTCCTAGTTGAGCTGTCATTGTTGGTTCTGGATTTTTCAAGGCTGAATGTCTTAGACGTTTCTGCTTTAATCGTCGCAACATTTCTGCTAAAGATAAATCTTCATCTTGTGCCAAATATTGCCCTACTAATTCCAATCCTAGAGGCAAATAACCAAGCCACTTGCATAAATTTCTAGCAACCCAAGGCTCTCGCTTTAGCCTTTCTCGCTCAACTAAAGACTTCAGGAGAGCTAGAGCTGCTTTCGGCTTCAGCACATCTAAATCTAGACGAGCAAGCGGTTTACCAAGCCTTTCCCGCGTTGTAATCAACACTTTGAAGCGAGATTCAGATGGTAAATAAGACTTAATTTGCCTGTAATCTGCAACATCATCAATAACAATTAACACCTGACCTTCAGCCCAACGTTGCCAGCAGAATTGTACTTGACCAGCTAATGTCAATCCATTGGGTAAGGTGAAGTTTGGAAAATGCGCTATCGCAAACTCGACAATTTGAACTCCGATGTCTCCACCTTTGGGATACAGCCAACAAATGCCACCTTTGTAGGTTTCTGCATGACCTTGAGCATACTGGATCGCGAGTTCAGTTTTGCCAACACCGCCCATACCAGCGATCGCCGCAATTACTACCTGATTGTTTTTTTCCAGAAGTTGGTGCAATTCTGAAAGTTGCTCCGTGCGACCGACAAACTCAACAGCACCACTACGAGGAATATTATTGTGATGTTCCAGACTGCTCTGAGTTGCTAAGACTGTATTTTCTAATCCTTCTGTATGCCCAAGCTTTGGTAATTTTGACTTTGAACAAACCTGGTTCCACGCCTCGATACCGACAATATCTATCACTTTCAAGCCAAAACCCTTTTCAGCAATCGCCGACGCCGACTCCGGATCGACTCCACCACCGTATAAGAAGGTCTTGACTGTCTTTTGATCTACACCTGCTTTCTCTGCAATACGCTCAAACGTCAGACGCCGCCCTTCACTGTCACGATTAGCAGCTTTGGATTCTTTAAGTATTCTGATTCCTTCTTCAGTAGCCTGCACACTGCGGGATTTGCGTCTTCGAGTCATTGATGTAGTCCGTTCATTTGTATTGCTACTAGATTAACCGCTTCTAAACGCTGCTGACAGCAAAGATCGGGGAAGTTTGGGGAACTTGACGATCTTCACCAATCAGCTCTGGAGAAATCCAGTTGACCCCAATAGGCTTGAATCATTAACACTCAAAGGTTCAGCTTATGACAGCCTTTCAACTCAGCCTTTTCCCAGACGAGCCACCCACTCCCATCGACTCCCTTAACAAAAAGAGAAGGGTAAAACTCCCATCCCAACCAACTGTAATAGAGCAATCCTGCACAACCCATAGAGCTGCACAACTGCTGGAGGTATCCACCACAACTCTCTACCGCGCTCGGAAAGAAGGCAAACCTTACCAGAAGGGCGCTTGGACTGCCACCGCTCTTGGTGCAAACGCTTGGACAGTCGTCTACAACCCCCTTAATTCCCACTAACCCTAATTGGAGATAAAACTAATGCTATACGCCTTTGACTGTGACAATTCTTTGTCTTCATTTCCCGAATTCCAAAGCGGAGAAATCATCAACGAGTTAGAAACGATCGCTATCGATATTCTAGAGATGATTTTAGGCGATCGCTTCCGTTACTGTCCCCAAGTTCCCCTAGAAATCATCTGTTCTCGTCCAGAAACTTTCACCCGTCTTCCCATTGAACTTTGGAAATTTTGGGTGAGTTCCAGAGTCGATATCGCCTTGATGGAACGCGGCTGTGGTGCTAGTCGCAAAGCCAAACTGGTGATAGAATGTCAATCTCATTGGCACGATCGCCCAGAGGTGCAGGAGCGCGATCGCAAAAAAGCCCGACTCCTTGCATCTGTTGGCGTTCCCTTAGTATACCTGCGACAAATCGATCGAGATCGACGCTTCTATCGTTTCTACACTCCCAATGGACAAAAAGAAGTCTTTTACAACTCAATTACCCAACAAGGACGGATAGAACTGGAAGCATTTTTGCAACACTATTCAACACAGTTGACAGTTGACAGTTGACTCTTAGACTATAAATTTTCTGTGTAAGTCCTGTAATTAACACAGGACTTACAGACGGCATCTATCCAAATCGAAAATCAATAATCGACAATGGTATTACTCCCACTCGATCGTACCCGGCGGCTTAGAAGTAATATCGTAAACCACCCGATTCACCCCCTTAACCTCATTCACAATCCGATTCGAGATCAGTTCCAACAAATCGTAAGGAACCCGCGCCCAATCAGCCGTCATCCCGTCTTCACTCTTAATAAATCGCAGAACGATCGGGTAAGCATAAGTGCGCTGATCGCCCATCACCCCTACACTGCGAATCGGTAGCAAAACTGCAAAAGCTTGCCAAAGTTCACCGTACAATCCGTGCCGGTTAATTTCTTGGCGAACCACGAAGTCAGCATCCCGCAAAATATTTAGTCTCTCAGCGGTAACTTCTCCTATAATCCGAATCGCCAATCCCGGGCCGGGGAAAGGTTGTCGGTTCACGATTTCTTCCGGAAGCCCGATCGACCGGCCGACTTTTCGCACCTCATCCTTAAACAGTTTTCGCAGCGGTTCAATCAGCTTAAATCGCAAATCTTTCGGCAAACCCCCCACGTTGTGGTGGCTTTTAATTTTAACAGCAACTCGCTCGCCGCTTTTCGGGTCTGCATTAGTGTCAGCCGACTCAATCACATCAGGATAAAGAGTGCCTTGGGCGAGGTAGTCGAAGGGGCCCAGACGCTTCGATTCTTCTTCAAATACGTTGATAAATTCGTGACCGATCCGCTTGCGTTTTACTTCAGGATCGGTTATCCCTTCAAGTTGAGCTAAAAACCGTTCGCGAGCATTAACATATTCAACGTCAATATGGAATTGCTCTTTAAATAATTTTACCAACCGTTCTGGTTCATACTTCCGCATAAACCCTTGATCTATAAACATACAGGTAAGTTGGTCGCCGATCGCCTTGTGCAGCAAGAAAGCCAAAGTAGAAGAATCTACACCGCCGGATAGAGCCAGCAAAACTCGTTTCTCTCCGACTTGCTCTCGAATTTCGCGAATCGATTCCTCCACAAAAGTAGCTGTCGTCCAAGTCGGTTCGCACTCGCAAATGTGGTAAACAAAATTGCGAATTAAAGCTATTCCCCCGATCGAGTGAACTACTTCTGGGTGAAACTGAACCCCGTACAAATTTTTCTCGTGGTTAGCAACAGCAGCAGACGGAGTATTGTCCGTGTGAGCGAGGATCTCAAAACCCGTAGGCAGCTCTGTACAGGAGTCTCCGTGGCTCATCCACATCGTGCTGCCCTCTTCGACATTTGTCAGCAAATCCGTAGGATCGTCAATAAATAGCGATGCCTTGCCGTATTCCGCTAACTTCGATCGCTCAACCGTCCCTCCGAGCTGCTTTACCATCAACTGCATCCCGTAGCACACTCCCAACACCGGTATTCCCAAATTCCAAATTTCTGGGTCGCAGTGGGGTGCTTTTTCATCGTATACAGAACTCGGGCCTCCTGAAAGAATAATTCCTTTAGGATTGATAGCTTTTAACTGTTCTGCCGTAGTCCGGTAAGAAATAACTTCGGAATATACTTGAGTTTCGCGAATTCGACGAGCAATCAGTTCGGAATATTGCGAACCGAAGTCGAGAATCACGATAATCTGGCGCTCTATCTGCTCCACAAAAGAGTTTGTGAGGACTGATTCAGTTTCTATTTGAGTAGTCACGGTTATTGCGTAATTGCTAAGTGCTAATTGGGCAGAAAGTAGGGGAGGTATTTGTCGCGACTTCACTACAATACTGAGGAAGGCGAGCAAGCATTAGTCGCTAAGAATAAATCTTATTTATACTAGATTGCAGTCAGCGCTCGTAGTCGATTAATAAGGTCGAGGGCAAGCATAGATTTACTTAAATCCTTACCCTAATTAATTGAACTCTGGCGTCAAAAACTGCGTCCCCAAGCAACCTAGTATAATTAAGGTCTAGGGACAGAGAATTATTACTTGTTAAATATTATCCCTGACCGATGCTTTAAACATAATTCAGGGATATTCACACTACATTAACAAATTTGGGTCATAAATGTATCTCCTATATCACTTTTAACAATAATTTTGCGATCGCGCCCAAACATCACCGATCCCACGGGGATGTGCAAGTTAGTGTGAGTAAAAATGCAATCCGATGAGCGCAAGTCTATTTGTCGGGCGATGTCGCCGTAAATTCGATCGACCCAAGTGCTCCCAGTTTCCGCATCCAAAGCCCGCAGTTGCCCGATCGCCTCTTCGGCTGTCGCTGCGGCAAAAATGGCGGAACAAGCATCGGCAGGCATTCCAGCTTTAGCACAGTAAGCTGTGAGAATTTCCCTGCGCCCGTCAGCGAGGTGGTGGTGAGTGTGAAAAATTCCCGCCGCCAATTTCATCAGTTTCCCGTGATAACCAAACAGCAAAATCGATCGCACGCCCTGATATCCGGCTTCTACCAGCAGCGGGCCGAGCCAGTTAGCGGTTTTGACTAGCCTATCAGGATTAATCCCCTGTTGTCGCGCCAAATCCAAGCCGTTTTCGCCGATGCAGAACACTAAAGTGTCAAACCGTTCGGCTTTTTGTTGCAGTTGTTCGCGGTAAACTTCCAACTGTCCAGGGGCACTCAGGGGTTGAGAAATGCCAGTTGTACCCAGCAGGGAAAGTCCTTCTACCACGCCGAAAGCTTCGTTAGAAGTGCGGGTGGCTAATTGGCGCCCTGACGGCAGAATCAGGGTGACAGTAATTTTTTCTCCCCGTGCGAGTTCTCGGCTCAGATTCGATCGCAACAGTCGCATTGCGTAATCATAGATTGCCGCTCCTCCACCTGCTTTATGATGTCCAATTCCCTCCCCGCCAACAATCTTTATTTGTTCCCCTTCTCCTTCTCTCCCCAATTCCACCATTGCCCAAACAGGGGTATTGCGAGTCAGATCGAGATTGTCCCCCGGATCGGAGCGAGTCACGCCTAAAGCGGTACCAGTCTTGAGTACCGACGCCTGCTCGATCGGAATTTCTGCAGTTATTTGCGGTTCCAGTAAATTTACTGATACACTCTCTAGAGACTGAATACCCTCACGCAAGCATCGCAAAGCTGCAAGTGCGGCTGCACAGGCAAATACTGGCAGTGTATACCCGGATAAAGGTTGAGTTTTGGTCACGCTTTAATTCAGAAATCCCTAAATTTGCTGGCGATCGACATCACGCCGTAGCAGTGATACCCCTCAAGCATTTAAGCTTAATTTTATGGTTTGCTATTATCCGCAGTTAGGGTAATTTTTGTCAACTAATAATTTTGCCTACCACTTGCCGATAGCAGCCACACTTTTCTTGAGGTGCGTTAGCGGAACCCTCGTAGAGGATCGGCAAAAACCCACTTTGAAGCCTTACGGGCCGGTGCGGAGGATTTCCATAAACAACCCGGAATCTCGATTGCGATTGCTTGGACTGAACAAACGGATTCCCGGAATTAGGTACAAATCGTTAGCAGCTATACTCGGCAAGTCGATCGTCTTTCATTCTATAGATTTAGCTAGCCGTAAAGGTTTGAGAGCGGAGTGGAGGAGCTCGCGCGAAATTTGCTTTGGCCCTTGGGGCGACTTGTTTGAGGTGGAATTCGAGCAATTTTTGTCAGGCGAAATGCTGCGATCGCTTCCTTGTTAAGCCCTAAAACCTACTTTTGTAAAATTAGCAAATTTATATCTCCCAAGCGGTTGATGTTCGAGTAATCGCTTGCCGTCTATATTAATAACCATTACCCGGAAGTGCCAGTCTAGCTTTCAAGCTCACATCTTGAAGGCGTGGCTGGTTTTATCTTAACAGGCTAGCTCAGCAATTTTTAGCAGAAAGATTAAATTTTATTGACACCTGCGCGTGAAAAATAATTGAATGATCAGCCAGCCTCAAACCCTTTCCCAACCTGAGTTTGGCAGTTTTAAATCTAAAATATACAATCTAAAATCGATTGACTATGGTTGAACCAGTTGCAGAGTTAAATGAACCTCTATCTCTTCAGACTCCAGAAATAGTAGACCCGAAAATATTTCAGCTCGTTCTCTCTGCAAAAACAGCCCTCAAATTTTCTAAAAAAGACGTTCGATCGACCCTGAAAGCCTCAACTCTAGACGGCGTTTTTGCCGCTGTCTTCGAGTCGGCGACTGGCGGCGTGCTGCTGAGCAACTTCTTGCTGCAACTCGGGGCGAGCAGCGTGGAAATAGGTATATTCTCGGCTATTCCGATGGTGGTAAATCTCTTGCAACCATTAGGAGCCTACATCGCAGACCGCACAACCAGCCGCCACTGGTACAACGTATTTGTATTCGGCGTGTCGCGGCTGCTGTGGCTGGTGCTGGCGGTGGCAATTGTTTGGGGTTCCCAGCACGCAGACTCCCACCAACTGCTGCAATGGACACTGGTAACAGTCGTAGCAGCTAGCGTGCTGGCAGCTTTTGCCAATTCTAGCTGGTTCAGTTGGATGGCTGCCGTGGTTCCTCAGCGCTTGCGGGGACGCTATTTTGGCTTTCGTAACAGTGCTGTCAGCCTCATCACTTTGCTGGGAGTGCCGTTGATGGGATTGTCCGTGTCAACTTGGGACGGCGGTCCAATTTTGGGCTACGGTATTGTTTTATTGGTGGGTGTTGTGGCGGGAATGATTAGTTTAGGGTATCAATGCTTCATGGTTGATGTGAATCCCCAGCTATACAAAAAAGATGCACTGAACGATCGACTTACAGAGAAAAAAGAAAAGCAAATAACAGATTTTGTACCTTCTGTGCTGAAAGATTCTAATTTTTTAATGTTTATTCTTTACTTCAGCGTGTGGACATTTGCAGTTAATCTCAGCGCGCCTTTTTTTAATATCTACCTGCTGAAAGATTTAAGCTTGGATGTGAGTTTGGTAACGATTTACACCAGCTTAAGTTCCGGCGCAAATCTACTGCTGCTGATGTTTTGGGGTAAGTTAGCCGATCGCTGGGGAAATCGCCCCCTGCTAATTGCGGTTGGGCTGGTTGTGGCCTTAACGCCTTTGCTGTGGTTGGGTACGGGCAATTACCCGTTTGCCCTATGGGTGTGGCTGCCGTTGCTGCACTTGTTGGGGGGAACGACTTTAGGGGCGATCGGGCTGTGTACTAACAATATTCAAATGGAGATAGCGTCGATCGAGCAACCTTCGACTTATTTTGCGATCGCCGCAGCGGTTTCGGGATTAGCTGGGGCTTTGGGAACTACCGCCGGCGGCTTTCTTGCCGAACTTCCAGGCATGAGTTTGGGAGCATTGTTTGCCCTCTCGGCTGCTGTGCGGCTGGTAGGCTTGCTGCCTTTGGTTTTGGTGCGAGAACCTCGTAGCCAGTCGCTGCGGTCGATCGTCCCCACTTTTGGACGTTTCAAATTTAACCGGGGCTAGGAAATTTTCGCACAAATTTATCGATCGAGAAACCAGAAAAGCCCACACATTGTTAAAAACTTAAAGCACATCGCAGAAAATCTGAGAGTGACTGTAACAAATTTTAACCCCAAACACAGCCCAAATCTGCTATCCGTATGGCTAATACGTCACTATTATCTTGTCGCCAACCCACAAATCTATAAGATATAGCTGTTTTAAAAGCTGACAAGGCCGAGCGTAAATGTGTTTAAATCTGTTTGTTAGGTAGGGCGTCGGATCACTACTCCAGCGAGGAGAATCGAGCAATTTCCCAGAACCAAACCTACGATCTCAGGCTCGGAATTTTTTACGTTTTAGGAGAATCGAGCATTTTCCCAGAGCCCAACCTACAATCTCACGCTCGGAATCTTTTACGTTAAGAAATATAAATAAAATTCACATTTTAATACAACAAACTCGACTAGGTGGTGTTTTGGGACTAATATCCGGAGAATCGAAATAACTCAAGATTGCCCGGCCAGATAAAAATTTCGTCGAGCAAGAAATTAGGAGCGATCGCCAGACGCGACAGAAAAACGGGAATTGGCAATTCTCTTGTAACCGATTACCAAAGACAGGTCGCTATCAAATTTCAGATTCAAAGAGAGAATTTAAAAATGAAACGTCTGATCGTTTGTTGTGATGGAACTTGGCAACAACTAAATAGTAGTTACCCAAGTAATGTGGTTAAGCTTGCCCAGGCCGTGAAACGGACAGCCAGTGACGGGGTTCCGCAGATCGTGTTTTATGACGAGGGAATAGGAGTTGACAGTAACAAGATTGTGGGCGGAGTCACTGGGCTGGGAATCGATAAAAATATACAAGATGCCTATCGTTTTCTTTCTTTCAACTACGATCGTGGTGACGAAATCTATCTATTCGGGTTCAGTCGCGGTGCTTACACAGTCAGGAGTCTAGCAGGGATGATCTATTGCTCCGGTCTCCTATCCCGCCGTTATATTACCAAGGCATCAGAAGCTTACGAGCTTTACCGTGACCGAGGCCTTAAACCAAATGATGACAAAGCAAAGAGTTTCCGCAAAAATTACGGCAAAGATAACGGCGATCGCGTCCCGATTACCTTGCTTGGTTGTTTCGACACCGTTGGAGCCCTTGGTATTCCTCTTGTACCCGCCTTCAAGAAGTTTGAGCAACAGCTCAAAACAAAGTACAAATTCCACGACACCACTTTAAATAAGGATATTGAGAATGCGTTGCACGCCGTTGCGATCGACGAAATTCGCGAAATCTTTGATGTTACCCTGATGAAGAAAAATCCTGATGCCCCGAAGCAGAAGCTTCGTCAAGTTTGGTTTCCAGGCGAGCATGGCTGCATCGGCGGTGGTACGCCAGAATACCGCGGGTTATCAGATGCTGTCTTGAAGTGGATGTTGGATCAAATCAGTGACTATGAATTGAAACTGGAATTCGAGCCAGAGGCCATTGAGGATATCAAGCCTGATTATAAGGTTCCATTTAAAAACGATCCTGGGTTCTTCAAATGGGCAGGGATCAAGTTGCGCGACGTGAGGGAGACCATTGACGATCTTCATGAAAGCGCGATCAAGCGTTTTGAAAGCGTAGACATCCAGTACCACCCCAAGAATCTAGAACCGCTTTTTTTATCTAATAAACCCTTAAAACCAATTGAAGAGGAGACAGAAAACTCGCTCAAGAACCCGGAATTGAGGATTGGCAATCAATCACATCTACAAGAACCAAAAGTAAAAACAATTATGTCTTCAAAAAGAGACACATCAAGAGACGGATTTAAAAACAAGATCGAGACTTTGCTTTTAACTAACTTGAAACCGTTTTGGAGCTTCATTCAAAGCAACGATGGGCTGAGCAAAAAAGTCAACAAAACTCTGATTAACAATGCCATTCTAAAAATTCCAACTCGCCCCTATCCGTTTAGTGCCATGTCTCCCTACACCTCTTGGGATTCATTAAACGATCGCACTTATTCCGGACTCCAACTACCGCCTACGGATTGGAAGCCCTTAACGGATAAAAATTACATAGGGGTTAATTTAGCTCCCACCGAAAATTTTGAAAATAATCTTCCAGATGTCAAGGAACTGGAAGTCTTGTATCGCAAAAGAGGAGAGACTAAATACTCGCCCAAATCCTCTCTGATTTTCCCCTATTTCGTGCAATGGTTTACCGACAGTTTCCTGCGAACCGATCGACTGGATCAGCGCAGAAATAGTTCCAACCACCAAATAGATCTGTGTAACGTCTATGGGTTGAACGCAAATATTACTCGCCTGCTGAGGTCTCATCAAGGAGGAAAGCTCAAAAGCCAAATTATTAATGGCGAAGAATATCCTCCTTTTTACTATGATGAAAACGGACAGCCTAAAGAAGAATTCAACGGAATTCCCCATCTAATAGTCGGTGAAAATGAAAAAAAATCTGATAAAATTCCCTATGAAAAAAGGCAAAAATTATTTGTAATGGGGATTGAGTTAGAGCGTGTCAATGTGCAAGTTGGCTATGTAATGCTCAACGTTCTTAGCTTAAGAGAACATAATCGCGTGTGCGACCTCTTGGCAAAGAACTATCCAACTTGGGATGATGAACGCCTTTTCCAAACCGCCAGAAATATTGTGATGGCAGAGTTTCTGAAAATTGTGCTAGAGGATTATATCAACCACATTACTCCCTATAACTTCCAATTCTTCACCGATCCCCCAGCATTTAATCATGAAAAATGGTATCGCACCAATTGGATGTCGGTAGAATTTACTTTAGTTTATCGTTGGCATAGTATGCTGCCCGATAAGCTGATCCATGACGGCAAAGAAATGTCTATGCCGGAGACGATGTGGAACAATGATATGATTATCAACAAGGGTTTGGGAGCTATGTTTGAAGAAACTTGTTCCCAACCAGCAGCGCAATTGAGTTTATTCAATACGCCTGAGTTCCTGATTCCAACCGAGACAGCCAGCATTCGTGTAGGTCGTGCGGCGAAATTAAGAAGCTACAACGATTACCGCGAACTGTGTAAGTATCCACGGGTGACAGATTTCGCTCAAATTACTAGCAATGAAGATGTCCAAAAAGAATTGAAACGATTGTACGGTCACGTAGACAACATTGAGTTGTATGTGGGACTCTACGCAGAAGATCTGCGGGCCAATTCAGCCTTACCTCCTTTAGTCGGACGACTGATAGGAATTGATGCCTTTTCTCAAGCTTTCACTAATCCGCTGCTGGCTGAAAATGTCTTCAATCCCGAAACTTTTTCACCAGTAGGTTGGGAAGAGATTATGAATACCAAGACCCTTTCGCAGGTGTTGAATCGTAATGTTCCTCGCGGTAAAGAGTACAGAGTTTCTTTCTATAATGAGGGTTGGAAACGAGCTTAAGGCTCTGACGGAACACGAGTAGGGTTACAAATTGTAAAGTGTACGGCTTTCTTTCAAATATATAACTCCTATTCAATAATAGCCGACAGTCGCAGTGGTGAGTTGTTCGTGGTTTATAGGAGTACCCAATTAACGGCGAAAAACTTACACCTGATTTCCCTCGACATGAGGTTAAAAATTAGGTACATTTCAAGGGAAAAATGCCAACCATTATCGCCACAATCAGCTTTTAAAAGGTTATTTATGAGCAAGAAGTTATTTACCGAATATCCAGAACAGAACGAACGCAAATATTACGATCTTTTGGTTGAGCAGGCCAAGCTTCGGATGGATAATCTTTACGGCAATAAGGAGCGAGCGCTGCGAGATACTCACGCCAAAACTCATGCCTGCGTTAAAGGAACTCTGGAAATTTTTGACTTTGATGAGGAAGCGATTAAACGGGAATTGGGCAAACGCGCTTCGTTAACTTCTTCGCAACTCAATGGGATTTCCCTTAAGCAAGGTTTGCTGGCAAAACCCAAACAATATCCTGTTTGGTTGCGATTTGCTAACGGGGCTACCAAAGTATACCCTGATTACCAAAAAGATTCGCGGTCAATATCAGTGAAAGTCATGGGGGTTGAAGGGGAACGACTCGCGCAAAGCCACGAGTCAAAAACCCAGGACATCATTGTTCACAATTCAGAGATATTTGTGAGCCAAACCATCAAAGACTACTACGGCTTTTTTTCTGCTCTGGTTGAATCACCAGAGGCATTGAAAAAGTGGCTAATCCGACATCCCAAACACTTTCTAGCGGTCTCGACGCTTACGGGTAGCCGGACTCCGAAGAGTTTGCTAACAGCCAAATATTGGAGCGGTTCACCCTCTGCTTTGGGTCTCAATCCCGATTTCGATCCCTCGCAACCTGGTGTAATTCCTGTCGAATATCCTGCTGTAATTAAGTATGGGTTTACTCCGGTTTCATGCAAGCCACCGCACGAGATAATTCCCGAACAATCTCGACCGGGAATTCCTAAAATTCCCTTTGTCGATCGCGCTAAAGCCTTGGGTTTAGATCCTAATCAACCAGACAATTATTACCGGGACGATCTAATTCAAGCTCTGGGGAAACCTGACGCTCAATACTGTTGGGATTTTGGCATTCAGTTCCAAACCAGCCTCAAAATGCCGATCGACGATGGCATCAATGTCTGGAAGGAACAGGAATCACCCTTCTTGAGAGTAGGTCGTCTCACTGTCAAGCATCAGATTATTGATTATGAAAAACAATCTGATTTCAACGAAAACCTGCGATTTTCTCCTTGGAACGGCTTAGCAGTTCATCGTCCAGTAGGCGCCATCAATCGGATACGCGGTGTTGTTTACCCCGTTGTAGCGAATTATCGCCTTCAAAAGCGAGGTCTTGTTCACCAAGAACCTACAGGAGAAGAAACATTTTAAGGGAATAATTTGGGGTAGGACATGATTTAATGCCATCAACCAGTTCTCGTCAGAACAAATGGCAATTCCAGGAAGTTAAGAAACGAAACCTTCAAAAAATCCCATCCCTTTTTAGGGGGTGGGAGTCTTGAAAATTATGAATTCTTAGTCCTTAGTCCTTATTATTCAGTAGCAATTAATCAATAACTGGGTTCGTACCCAATTATTAATTATTCTGCTAGCAACTAACTGATGACTAATGACCAACGACTGATGACTAATAAATTAGGCTTGACGCGAGTAGTATTCCACCACTAGCAGTTCGTTAATCTGTAGAGCAATCCACTCGCGTTCGATAACGCCATTAACTTTGCCAATTAGTTTTTGCTTATCAAATTCCAAGTGATTGGGCAAGTGAGCCAAGCCTGGGTCTTTGAGATTAGCTTCTACCATTGTGCGCGAGCGCTCTCTATTTTTCACAGCAACTACATCACCAGGCTTGCACTGATAGCTGGCGATATTGACTTCACGGTCATTGACAGTTATGTGACCGTGATTTACCAATTGTCTAGCGGACGGAATGGTTGGAGCCATTCCCATCCGAAACACAGTATTGTCCAAGCGCATTTCCAAAAATTGCAGTAACACTTGACCTGTGGAGCCGGTGACACGGCGGGCTTTGCGGACGTAACGGAGCAGTTGGCGTTCCGTCACACCGTAATTGAAACGGAGTTTTTGCTTTTCTTGCAAGCGAACCGCGTACTCAGAGAGCTTTTTGCGGTTTTGACCATGCTGTCCGGGCGGATAATCTCGTCTGGGGGTTTTGCGGGTTAGACCGGGCAACTCTTTCAGGCGACGGACGATTCTTAATCGGGGGCCTCGATATCGAGACATTTATTTTCCTCTCTAATCTCTGTATGCAATTTTATGCAGACTCTATATTATATGTTTGTAACGGTGAAAAATCCCACAAAAATCGATAAAAAAAATCGATCGACCGCAGCCATCCGTAATGTGCGGTAAATTTTGAAGTAAAAGCCGATCGCGCGATCGTCCCAACCAGCCCAAAAACTCACAAATCGAGCTGCCATGCACAACCGCAATTTTTCCCGCACAGCTTCCCCAAAGCCAGCACCGCGCTGGATGTTGGCTCTCGGCACTCCCTTAGTCGCGCTGAGTTTGTTAGCAGCAGCACTGCCAATCTCGCCAGCATCAGCAATCACTCTGAGATTCCCGCGAAGTCAAAATCCCTATCGCGTCTGCGCTAAGGAACTAATCGAAGCCGGAGTAGGGGCCGAGGCAGCAGCAGCAGCTTGTGCCGACGCCCTCCACCCCCGCGATATATCTCGATGCGCCCTGCAAATCAACCGCAAAACCAATATTTCTGGCCTCGAAGCGCTCTCTAGCTGTCGGGAGGTGAGGCGCCCCGACGAATTGACTACTTGCGTGGTGAATATTAACAGCAAAACTAAAACTCAACCTGCTGCTGCCCTGTTAGTGCTCGATGGGTGCCGCCGCAGTTTATTACCAGAACTGTTTGCTGAATGTGTAGTCGGGTTGAGCGGCAGGCTCGACTTTCCCACTGACAAGTTAGTCGCCACTTGTCTCGACCCCAAGGGCACAGTGAGCCAGTTGGACGGGCGCCCTGCACCTACCCCTCCTGTGGAGCTAATTCCACCGCCTGCGCCCCCCAATTAATAACGGTTAACAGTTAACAGTCAACAGTTAACTGTTAACAGATTTATGACTAATGACTGATGACTAATGACTAATTTTTTTTAATCCTATGTCAGAAAATTTTGCTCAAATTACAGTCGAAGAATTAGGTCGCCAATTAGCAGAAACCAATGCTGAGAAATTGCAGCTTGTGGACGTGCGGGAACCTTACGAAATTGAGCTGGCTGCGCTGCCGGGATTTGTAGCTTTTCCGCTGAGCGAGTTTGCCGAATGGTCTGGTGAAATTGACGATCAACTCGATCGCGACACCGAAACCCTAGTTCTGTGCCACCACGGAGTGCGATCGGCTCAAATGTGCCATTGGTTAACCGAGCGAGGATTTACCAATGTTAAAAATATCGTTGGCGGCATTGATGCTTACTCAATGGTGGTCGATCGAACCGTCCCCCGCTATTAACATCAAATCCAGTTCTTAACTATCCTTTTCTTCAGAGTCCGCGCGGGCGGACTTTGTAAGCTAATCCGCATTTAAATTGGAGAGTAAAATAAATCTTTCCCTTTGTGGGGTGGGCATCCTGCCCGCCCTCAACATACAAATTAAATGCACCACAGCTTATGTGTAGAAATCAATTATATTTTCCCCGAATTACCTAATTAAGCTGTTCATCATTTAAATTTTCGAGGCTATCTAAGCCAGTAAAGGATTTCAACCTCTGAAATACGCATTTTAAATGTGCAACAGCTTAACAGCAGCCAACCGAAAATTTAAAAGCTTACTCATAGTGAGCCGATCGCGCCCCTGCCTTTTCGAGTCATAAAGAGCCTCATCAGCCGCCAGTAGCAGCGTTATCGCATCATTCTCCTCGCCCGTAACAACGCTGCCAATTCCCAAACTAATTGTTACGACAGCACGATCGACTACCGCGTGAATTATCCGCAGCATCAGCGAACTTTTGCCCATTTTTCTGGGAGCTTTAATGCGAACAAGGCCTCCGGGTTTGCTAATTTCTGCACAGGCCAGGGCTTCGGCCCCTGAGGGATCAATATAAAATGGAGAGTCAAGCGGTATGGGATCGCCGGGAAATTCTAGGTCAGCAACTGTTTGGATTAAGTTTGGTAATTTTTCGAGTCCTGCCATAGTCCTTGCACAAGGCGATACCCTGACTGTATCTTACCTTTGTCAGGTTAGGGGGTAGACGAGCGGTGTCCAAGATCGATCGACAATCCTAAAAAATCTAAGTTTTTAGGGACTTCCCGGAACTGACTTTGCTATAGTAGTGTCACTTTACCCAGTCTCAAACCCTGCTTCAACACGGCTCTGCAGATCGACAAAAATTCGACGGTAGCCCAGAGGCGATCATTCTTGGCCTTTACCGGAAAAATAACTCGTTGGTCGTCGATGTCGCGCAGGAAGAGCCCATATCTAAGGAGAAATAATCATTGTCACGCCGCTACCTGTTTACCTCTGAATCGGTCACTGAAGGCCATCCCGATAAAATCTGCGATCAAATTTCAGATACGATTTTAGATGCCTTACTGACCGAAGACCCTAAAAGCCGCGTCGCAGCCGAAGTTGTCGTCAACACTGGGTTGATGCTGCTGACAGGAGAAATTACCACTAAAGCTCATGTAAATTACATAGAGTTAGCGCGGAAAAAAATAGCCGATATTGGCTACATCCACGCTGACAACGGCTTTTCGGCCAATAGTTGCTCAGTGTTGGTAGCCCTTGATTCTCAGTCTCCCGATATTGCTCAAGGGGTGAACACAGCCCACGAAAGCCGGGAACAATCGAGTGAAGAGGAATTGGACGCCATCGGCGCTGGCGACCAAGGCTTGATGTTCGGCTTTGCTTGCAACGAAACGCCAGAATTGATGCCTCTGCCGATCAGTTTAGCGCACCGGATTTGCCGTCAACTGGCCGCAGTCCGCAAAACAGGTCAGTTATCTTACCTGCGTCCCGACGGCAAAAGCCAAGTTACGGTGATTTACGAGGACGGCAAACCTGTTGGCATAGATACGATTTTAATTTCTACCCAGCATACCGAAACGATCGGCGATATCACAGAAACGCTCGCAGTTCAAGCCAAAATCAAAGAAGATCTTTGGGCCGCAGTCGTCCAACCCGTGTTTGCCGATATTAACGTGAAGCCGGATGCAGAAACTCGCTTCCTTGTCAACCCCACGGGCAAATTTGTGGTCGGCGGGCCTCAAGGAGATTCGGGTTTGACGGGCCGCAAAATTATTGTGGATACCTACGGCGGCTATTCCCGCCACGGGGGCGGCGCTTTTTCTGGGAAAGACCCCACCAAGGTAGACCGCAGCGCGGCTTATGCTTGTCGCTACGTTGCTAAAAATATCGTGGCGGCCGGTTTAGCCCAAAAGTGCGAAGTGCAGTTGAGTTATGCGATCGGCGTTGCGCGGCCTGTTAGCATGATGATCGAAACTTTTGGCACTGGAAAAGTTGATGACGATCGCCTTTTGGAAGTTGTGAAGCAACATTTTGAACTGCGTCCTGCGGGAATCATTCAGGCATTTAACTTGCAGAATTTGCCTGCTGAAAGAGGCGGCCGTTTCTATCAAGATGTGGCGGCTTACGGTCACTTCGGACGCACTGATTTAGATCTGCCTTGGGAGCAAACTGATAAGGCAGAACTTTTGAAAGAAGCTTTGAGCCAGAAGTTGTCTGGAGTAGCTGGATAGTACAATTTTGGGGCGTGGACTGCGCCCCTTATCCATAAATAATATCGGGTGCTACCAATGAATTTAGGGTGCGTACTCCGTACCTTATCCATAAATAATATAGGCGGTTCTTCGGCGCATCTTATCCATAAATAATACCGGGTGCTACCAATCAATAACGTAGCGGGCGCAGTGCCCACCTGACAACAAAAAAAGATTAAATAAATGCGACTTTTCACACCTTTCCAATCAGCAATTCGCAGTTTTGCCTCTTCCCTCCAACAGCGGTTGGCGACGACTGGATTTTCTGCACCAACTCCAGCAACGCTGCCAAGTTCGTTTGCGACTAACACTCCTGGTGGAATTCGCGGCGTTTGGATACCCACCACTGACTGCAAAGTTCTCACATCAAAAGAGCGAATTGCTGAGGCAATGGACTTTCTCGCCGATACGGGATTTAATACCGTTTTTCCTATAATTTGGAGCCAGGGCTATACGGCTTATCCTTCTAAAATTATGCGAGAAAAATTTGGGGTGGAAATTGACTCGCGCTATCAAGGTCGCGACCCCTTAGCAGAAATATGTGTTGAGGCCAAGAGAGTTGGTTTAAAAGTTATTCCTTGTTTTGAATACGGATTTGTGAGTTCTTACAATAGCAAGGGCGGTCATTTGCTGGCGAAAAAACCTGAGTGGACTGCCCGTGATGCCAGCGGCAATTTACTTAAGAAAAATAACTTTGACTGGATGAATTCTCTTGACCCGGAAGTACAAGACTTTGTGATGGGGTTGATGCTGGAAGTTGCTAAGAATTATCCGGTAAACGGCGTTCAAGGAGACGATCGCATTGCGTTTCCGGTAGAAGGCGGTTACGACGAAAAAACAGTTAAACGCTATCGAGAAGAGTGCGGTAGGGCAGCACCATCGGATTGTAAAGAGCAACAGTGGGTGCAGTGGCGTGCTAATATTATTACTGAGTTTGTAGCTCGTTTACACCGAGAAGTGAAAGCTATTAATCCGGATTTGTTGCTATCGATGTCGCCGAGTCCTTATGACTGGGGACTGGTGGAATATTTGCAAGATTCTAAAGCTTGGGTTGACAAAAATTTGGTCGATCTGTTTCACCCGCAGTTTTATCGCCGCGATTTTAATGCTTACAAACAATTGGTCGATAAAATGATTGGGGGACAGCTTAGCGGGCAGCAAGTAAAGTGTGTGTCGCCCGGTATTTTGTTGACGAATCGAGCCAGCAAATATAGCATAACTCCCGAGCTGTTGTTGCAAGTAATTGCTTACAACCGCTCTTGCGGCATTCAAGGAGAAGTGATGTTTTTTTACGAAGGTTTGCGAGAGAACGATGACGCTTTGGCTAAGGTTTTGAAAAAAGGGCCCTATGCTCGTTGAGAGATTGTCCCGCAATCAAGCTGTTTCCGGTTGGCCGCGGTCAACCGCGCCGATCGCTATTTCAAACCAAGTTGGTATAAAATAAGATGTTGCACCATTCTCAATAAGCTTTTATTAACAGGCAAGATGCCTGTTCCACAAAGGGGGAATTTTCTTGTGGAACAGGCATCTTGCCTGTTGCTGACAATGGTGCAAGAGGTGAGTATAAAATGATATAGCAGAGCTAGGCCAGTTAAAAGCGCAGCGATGCCAAGCAGCAAGTGCTACTAATTGTCAAGGTGATTGCCCAAACAAACCCAATAATTAATAATTGGGGAGTTGCAAAAATAGTGGAATAAGACATATTTTAGAAGTGGGTGCAAGCTTTTTTTTAGAAGTAGCGTTTTGTAGACGCCATATTTTTTAAAGACAGTTTAAAAGAGCAATCTCAACCGCTCGCCAAAATATTAGGATAAATCAGTGAACTCAGCAGCAAGCCTCATCCAACAGCTACCCGAGCTCAGCGATGCTCAATTCCATCAAAAATATTTGAAACAAAAACAAGGGATGCGAACCTTGGCGACTATATTGCCGCAAGTAGAACAGCAAAGTCTAGCTTTGCGGGCA
This sequence comes from Microcoleus sp. Pol11C3, assembly GCF_036701485.1. Taxonomy (NCBI): domain Bacteria; kingdom Bacillati; phylum Cyanobacteriota; class Cyanophyceae; order Oscillatoriales; family Microcoleaceae; genus Microcoleus; species Microcoleus sp. Pol11C3. Next base: position 47,281 of record NZ_JAUBQW010000013.1, read on the forward strand.
GTAAAATTAGCTCTAAAAGTAAATTTAAAACTCGGCTCCAAGTTAGCAGGAACAGTAAAGCCAGAATTTCAAATAGCCACAATAAAATTAATCGACAAAATCCCCACTTCACCGTTGATCAAAATTCAACTGCTGGCCCTAACAAGTTCCGATATGGCAATTCCGATGCTGGTGGCGGCATTGAACCACAAAGAAAGTGCAGTGCGCCTTGATGCGATTCGAGCGATCGGGAAAATTGGCTCCGAAACAGCAGTAATTGAATTAGCCCGATCGCTCGAATCCAAAGATTCCCAAATCCAAGCTTGGGCCGCTTGGGCTTTAGGAGAAATTGACTCGAAACCAGCCGCCGTAGCACTGCTCAAAGCCCTCAACCACAAAGCCTCCGGGGTGCGCGCCTGGGCTGTTTGGGCCTTGGGCAAAATTCACCCCAAAACAGCCGTCCCCACGCTGCTGAAAGCCCTCAAACACCAAGACTCTGAGGTACGCTGGCGGGCAGCCGTCAACTGCGGAAAAATCGGCGTCTCTGAGGTAGTTCCAGGGCTGCTGAATGCCCTCAGAGACGAAAATCACATCGTCCGCGCTAGAGCGGCGGCGGCTTTGGGGAAAATCGGCGATTGTGAGGCAGTACCCGGCTTAGTAGAATTGCTTCACGATGATCCAGACTCCTATGCAGTTTCTTTGAGGGCCGCCGAGGCATTGGGACAAATTGGCACGGAAACGGCTGTGGCCGGGCTGGTGCAAGCCCTCAACCATGACGACTCAGACGTGCGCGGCAGTGCAGTTTCTGCCTTGGGAGAAATCAGCAGCGAGGTGGCTATGGTGGCGGTAATCGGGTCGCTCTCGGATCGAGACATTTTCGTGCGCGGCAGGGCGGCGGTTGCCCTTGGGAACATCAATACAGAGGGAGATGCGAAATTGCCAAAAATGGTGGTCGCGGGACTGGCGAGCGCAATTGGCGACAGCGAATCTTATGTGCGGTGGAGAGTTGCTGCTGCTTTGGGGGAAATTGGGACAGAGGAAGCTGTGGCAGGTTTGGTGCGGCTGCTGGGAGACGAAACTTCTGGAGTGCGCCAAAACGCTGTTAAATCCCTCGGTCAAATTGGCTCAACGGCTGCTATTTTGGCTCTGGAAACAGCTTTAAATCGCGAATTTGCTGACGTTCGTGCGCTGGCTGCCCAATACTTGGCGGATGTCAGGACTGAGGCAGAAACCGTTGATTTTGAACCCTCTGTTTCCCCAGATTTATCGGGTGAAAAACTGCCGCAAATCCTGATTGCTTCGCAAGCAGAAGCCAGCGAATACATTGTTGAGCACGCTGCGGGGCGCGAGATTAAATACCTGATCTCGATCGGCAGTCCGGGTGTTCCCGAACCCAAAACTTTTCATCAAATCCCAAACCGAATGTGCCTGGAGTTTAACGACCTCGACACCCCCGTTGACGACCCCGATCAAATCTTGCCTACCCTTGAGGATGTACTGAAAATTATTGACTTCGCCCTCAAAATATCGTCGCACAGAGGCAGTTTGCTGATCTGCTGCCAAAGTGGGATCAGCCGTTCAACGGCCACAGCTTTGACTGTGTGTGCTGCGCTGTTGGGCCGTGGCAAAGAACGGGAAGCTTGGGCGTTAGTGCTCGCCGCCAGACCCCAAGCCAAGCCGAATCGCTGGATGGTACACTTGGCCGATGAAGCTTTGGGTAGAGACGGTAAGCTAGCACTCGCGATCGAATTGACAACTGCCCCTCCAGAACTCGCAATCGCCAACAGTTGACTCGCAGAAACCGGGTTTCTTTTCGCAAGCCCTACAGTTATACTCAACTAACGACACTTCACCTCAGACTTGTCTTTGCGGGGCAACGATGCCAAAAGTCGATCGCCAGGGTGCAAAAGTTCGATCGGCTGCCGCATTTGTGACATTCTGTGGTCTGAATTCGTAAAATGCTCAACAAAAATCGTCAAGCAATCGTCGCATTGCTGGCAGCGAAAGTCCAAAGCGAAGAAATCGGGTGCATTGTCAACAGACAATATCAGCTTTGGGCTACTCACAGGCAAAACAGGTCAGAGAGAATTTTCTGCCTGAAGAATTCCATGCTTGGACAAAATTTTCTTGATTTTGCCTGCTACAGACTTTTACAAGCCGAAAAAGTAATTTGACAACAGCCATCAACAGTCTAATTATCTATTAGACATCCACCAAATTTAAGTTTATCCTCTGACTCAACTAGAGTTTCAGATGCTTTTTCACAGATGTCTACGGTCAAACAGACAAGCTTTTCCATTTGGATAACTTAAGAGTGTGGTAGATTTCAACAGAATACAGGGGTTGCATATGTCAAAAATTAACTTGCTAAAAAAAACAGGGAACGAAGCAAGTTTATCGGTTGCAGTTTCGGAATACCAGGGCGAACTCAATCCAGAGTTAGAAACATATAACCCGCAGAAAGAACCTGTGGCAACGCAAAAGGTAAACCCAAAAAATAGCAAAGTAGGTAAACTGATGCCGCTCTTTATTTCTGAACAAGTCGCTTCTATAGAAACTCCACATAAGAAAATCCCCCGCCAGGATTTTGTAGAAATGTCATGCTTAAAAGTCCGCAAAATGTTGCCATCTAAAATTGGCGGTTGGTCTATCCATAAAAAAATTGGTGGCGGGTATTTCCTGGCAATAGGAATCGGATTTATTGGCTCCATGAGCGGGCTGGTGATTGCCGATTACTACCAAGGACAAGGATTAAAACAATTCAATGATGCTCACCTACAAGCGCAATTGCTCGGAAATTTTAAAGATGCAGCGCTGGCGGCACAATTGCAGGGAGCACAGCTAGATTCTTTGGTAGAGAATCCTGCCAATCTGAAACAGAAAGAAGAGCTGTTTGTCAAGAGTATTGTTCAGGCAAAAGAGCAGCAGTTACGTATAGAGAAGTTTGTCGATAGCCAACCGGCTTGGCTGGCAGCAAAGCCGGAAGTTCTCAAAAGTTTACTGCAAGATTGCACGGAAGATTTAGAATCCTACGCCGATACTCTCAAGTCAACTTTGCAGAAAATCCAGCGATCGCAACTGTCACCTCCGGAGATAGAGTCGACCAGAAAACTTTTGGCGACAGAAAGCGGAGAAGGTCTAAAACAGCTTAACAGCAGCCTTGAGGAATTGAGCAAAATCCTCGATATTGCCCAGCAGCAAGAGGGGCAAGGCGGTGAAGTGATGGAGGAGGCTCAAGGAATGGAAAAAGCCATAATTATTATTAGTATGCTGCTGTCGGTATTGGTGGCTGGAATGGTGGCTGACCGCACCAGTCGGGCGATCGCTAAACCAGTCGTGAGCGTCACTCAGATTGCCAAACAAGTGGCCGCCGAGTCGAATTTTGATTTGCGAGCCCCCGTCACCGGACAAGACGAAATAGGCTCATTAGCTGTGTCTCTCAATCACCTGATCCAGCGGGTTTCGGAACATACAAAAGAATTGAAACAAGCTAAGGAAGCCGCCGTCACCGCTAACACTGCTAAAAGCCAGTTTTTAGCAAATATGAGCCACGAGTTGCGGACGCCTTTAAATGCGATTATCGGCTACAGTCAACTACTTTCAGAAGATGCCGAAGATGCGGGATGTGATGAGTTTGTACCCGACTTGGACAAGATTCAGAAGGCGGGCACGCACCTGCTATCTTTGATTAACGATATCCTCGATTTGTCAAAAATTGAAGCTGGGGGGATGAAACTCGAAATCCAGGAGTTTGACATCGAATCCCTGGTTGACAATGTTGCGAGTGCGGCGAAACCGTTGGTAGAGAAAAATGGCAATGTTTTAGACATAGAGTGCGATCGAACTGCGGGTATCATGCACGCAGATTTCAAAAAAGTGCGGCAGGTTTTGATGCACCTGCTGAGTAATGCTGCGAAGTTTACCAAAAACGGTAGGGTGAAACTGACTGTCAGGCGCATTGAAGGCAGTGGTAAATTTTATGCAGCAGGGCGATCGGCGATTGACAATTCAATGCCTGCCGATGAAACTCCTTCTGCGGCGATCGCTTGTCCCCTCCTGAATGTTGAAGAGTCGGATTGGATTTGCTTATCGGTTAAGGATACCGGAATTGGAATGTCGGAAGAACAACAGCACAAATTGTTTGAAGCTTTTGTGCAAGCTGACTGTTCATCAACGCGACCGTACGACGGCGCCGGATTGGGCCTGACACTTAGTCGCTACTACTGTCAGATGATGGGCGGCGAAATTTTGGTGGAAAGCGAGGAGGGTAAAGGGTCTATTTTCACTGTGCGGATACCGGCAGGAAATGGGTGATGTGATGTTTGGGCGAGAGATGTAGGGAGTACGCCAAGGGGCGAAAATTTATGTTTCAAACCTCTGGCTTTATGTCGAAATGCTTTAGTATTGTCAGTGGGGGCTATCGCCACCCGCCTATTTTTTGTAGAATAACATAATCTTACCAGTCATCAAACGGCTTGATGCACTCAATCTCTATCTCTTAGTCTAGGTTTATTTACTCATACGCCTTGTAAGCTCTTGAAATAGTTTTTCTTGCATCAAATAATTTACATCCAAACAACATCGCAAAGCAGCAAATGCAATCTCTGTTTCAGTAAACCCTTTTTTATTATTTGGAAGATAAGGCTCAATATACCAGCAAAAAAGCTGAATAAAATCATGTCCACGTATCTTGTTCCTAATTTCTGATATATTTTTATTTCGGAGTTCGTTGACTTTATCTAAAAAAGCAATTTTCTCTGACTTTCTATTATTCTTATTTAGGTATTTCTCAACAAAGACATTTGAATCAAATTCAAGTGGATCACCTTTTCGTCTTTTTTTATTAAAGCAGTCTTTTAATGCACCTGGTAACAACCATTCCATTTCATAACTCAAAGATTGGTTAGCGGCTCTAAGTAAAAACATTTCTTCAAGAATAGGGTAAATATTTGTGAGAATATTCACAGCTTCTAAATCATCTTTACGTAACGCCAACCTTAAAAACTTTTCAATAATATTAGAATCAAAAAGATACATATCAATTGAGGTATAGTCAGTAAATAGTAAAAGTTCAGATTCTATACTTGAACTTCCTATTAAGTCATCAAAATCTCTGTCAGCAATACAAACAACGTGAGGAAGGCTTGTTGTTTCAAAAAGCCTTTGCAGTTGAAAAGCCAAAAAAATCACTCGACTACGATTACTGTCATTTAATCCTAGTGCAAAAAGCTGATCAGTAGGTATATCTACAGTATCAATTTCGTAAACAGCAACGTTTTTTGTATCTAAATTAGATTTCTCCAAAAACCATTGAATGATAGACTTATCAGTTAATCCTTCAACATACACATCATCACGTAAACTAGGTTCAAGGTCATACCGAGCAACTAACTCATCTAATTTACGGCGTTTCTCATCTTCCATTTTCAATCTCGTTGCTTACATCTTGTAGCTTAACTACATTCCTTCTATATTGAGCTAGTAACTCAATAGAATGAGTAGCAAGTAAAAACTGGACTAAGCTACCCTTCGTAAACTCAAGGAGTACATGAATAAGTTGCCGCTGCCATTTAATATTTAAAGATATTTCAGGTTCATCAATGATAAAAATTGTGGCTTTATCTCTTGCAGTTAAAGTATTACAAAGCAATAGCAGCAGTTGCTTTTCACCAGATGAAAGTGATTCGGGAGAAATCTCTTGACCATTTCCAGTTGCGGCGATCTTCAACCCGGTTCTAACGTGCAACTCAATCTTTTTATCATTAAAAAAGCTATTAACTGTACTTACAAAAAGATCCAATAAATCTTGTGTCTCTTGCAACGCATTTAGTCTTGCTGAAACGCTATCAAGGTAGGGTTTTAAGACATTCCAAATAATAGGAAGAGTTGCTTCACTATTATTATTGCCAATTGTACGGATTAGATTTTGAGTGTCTAGTGGTGACATTAAACCAAAGTGAGAAAATTCTTTACTTCTATCTTCTTCGGCTTTTAATCTTTCAATTAATTGTTGTGATGAGTGTGGAAGATCCTCCGATACTATTTCACCTGAGGTAATAATTCTTGAAATAATCTCTTCATACAGATTATGAACACTGGCCGACCCTCTATTAGATCCTTTGAATTCTTGCTCTTGAATCCAATTTTCAGTACGGGCTATAGAAGTTCTTAATGCAAAATCTCGATCTATATTGGCAACGTGAGATGACGTTCTTAAAAACCGTCGCGGATCTAGACCCATACGACGATTCTCCGACATAAGAAAGAATTGCTCAAGTTCTGTTTTTTCTGACTCAAATACATCGCTGTTGAGAACTCTATCGTCACCAAGAAAAAATACACTTAACTGAAGTTCCGATAACCTTCTTAAAAAATCTCCATCTAAACCCTGGGGTATTCCCCTCTCATCGATTTTATATTCAACTTTGGAAACATTCTTACCTTTTTCTAGAAGTTCAATTTGAAAAGGTCCAAGTAACTTCTTTTCTTCACGAGAAACTACTATATCGGTTCCACCAGCTAGCGAAACAGCAAATTTAGCAAAAGGTATTTGCGCTATGAAAGAACGATGTCTTCTGTCTTCCGAAAGAGAAAGAAGATGAAAAAGTAGTTTAAGAATAGTGGTTTTTCCAGAACCATTATCACCATATAAAATAAACAATGAGCTTAATGAACCTGTACTTGCTACTTCTTTTGAAAGATCATAAGTGTACGTACCGAACAACTTTTCGATTTCAATACGAGTTACCGAGAGAGGAGATTCTGCTGATTGACTATTAGTTTTATCGATAGCAAACATAGTTGTTGGTTTAGACATAATTCTAGACCCTTACCTTAAAAGTGACAAAAGCTCCTTAAAGAGCCTTCACCAAAAAATAAATTTTGGTATTCAGAACGTCTTTACCGGAATTTCCTCGACCCAAGTGGGTAACGGGATGTCGTGCTTAGAGCATTTCTGCTGCATCCATCTCTTTAATATAGTTCATGATTTTGATCTGTGTCAATAGTCGTTGTTGAGTTTAGCGTCATCAAAGATCCACCACAGCAAAATCGAGGAGGTAGCTCATTCCCATTGCTTTAATTCCTCTTCTGGTTGGGGTTCAAAGAAAGCGTCCACGAGTTGTCCGGTGAGTAAACCGGCAGTGCGGGGCTATGTACGCTCTCTCCATAAACCCAGGCGAAAGTAGTCAATCAAGTCATAAAGTTGTGCAAGGTTATCTTCGGGGATGTCTTGCAGTTTTTGGATAATCTTCTGGATCAATATAAATTAAATTCTCCCGTGGTTGGTGGTTAATTAATCATCTGCCGCTGGTTGATCGTAGTCAAAACCAGCAACATCAAATTATTTTCCCACACCAGCCGGCTGCTGACGGTTTCGCACTTCCAGAAAAATCAACAAAGCATTAACATCAGCCGGATTCACCCCACCAATTCTCGACGCTTGGCCAATAGTCAGCGGCCTCACCTTAGTCAACTTTTCCCGCGACTCCTTTGAGAGAGTTGTAATCGCCATATAATCCAAATCCCCCGGCAATTGTCGGCGTTCATGTCTGACAATTTCATCAATTTGATTTTGCTGTTTTTGCAGATACCCAGAATATTTGATATCAATTTCCGCACCTTCTTTCTCAGCCAACTTCAGACTAGAATCGCCTAAATTGTACCGTTCCAAATCGACATAATGAAAACCCGGACGACGCAACAAATCAGCCAGAGTAATCGAACCTTTAATCGATTGTTGAGTCTCATCAAAAATCTGCTTGCCAACTTCCTCGTGTTCTTTCACCCGCGTCGAGTACAAGCGTTCCTTCTCCGCCACAATATTAGCTTGTTTGCGATCGAATAACTCCCAGCGGCGATCGCCAATCAAACCAATTTCCCGTCCCAGCGGAGTCAAGCGTTGATCCGCATTGTCCGATCGCAACAATAGCCGGTATTCCGATCGCGAAGTCAACATCCGGTAAGGTTCCCGCAAATCCTTCGTACACAAATCATCGATCAGAGTACCGATATAACTTTGCTCGCGAGGAAAGACAATCATCTCCTGATTTTTCGCAAACCGAGCCGCATTAATACCCGCCACAATCCCCTGTGCAGCCGCCTCCTCATATCCAGTCGTACCGTTCACCTGACCCGCGCAAAATAGACCTTCAATCTTCTTAGTCATCAGCGTTGGAAAGCACTGAGTTGCCGGCAAATAATCATACTCCACAGCATAAGCAGGGCGCATCATCTCGCACTTTTCCAAACCCGGAAGAGTCCGCAGCATTTGCAATTGCAAACTTTCCGGTAAACCAGTCGAAAAACCTTGGATATAAAGTTCAGGAATATCTCTCCCTTCCGGTTCAATAAAAATCTGGTGGCTTTCCTTATCTGCAAAGCGCACGATTTTATCTTCAATACTCGGACAATAGCGCGGCCCCTTCGCATCCACCCAGCCGCCGTAGACTGGAGAAAGGTGCAAATTATCTCTAATTAACTGATGAGTTGCTGGCGTAGTTCGAGTCAAATAACAAGGCATTTGTTCGCGTTCCACCCAAACTTCTGGATCGAAACTAAACCAGCGAACCTCTGCATCTCCCGGCTGCGGTTCCAGGTTGGTATAATCGAGAGTACGCTTGTCAACTCTTGCCGGAGTTCCTGTTTTTAACCTGCCAGTTTCAAAGCCCAAACGGTTGAGAGTTTCCGTCAAACCAACGGCGGCAAATTCTCCGGCGCGTCCGGCGGGCATTGACTTATTACCTACCCAAATTGTGCCACCTAAAAAAGTGCCTGTGGTAAGAATTACTGCTTTGCATTCAAAAGCGACGCCGAAGTATGTTTCAACTCCGATAACTTCTTCGTTTTTGCCCAACACTAAGTCTGTAACCATCGCTTCGCGGATGGTCAAATTCTCTTGATTTTCGACAATATTATTCATCACAGCGGCGTATTCCCGCTTGTCTGTTTGCGCTCTCAGCGCCCACACTGCGGGGCCTCGCGAAGAGTTGAGGATGCGTTTTTGTAGGTAGGTGCGATCGGCCATTTTGCCAATTTCCCCGCCTAACGCATCCACTTCGTTAGTGAGTTGAGTTTTAGCCGGGCCGCCGACAGCGGGATTGCAGGGTTGCCACGCAATTTTGTCGAGGTTGAGGGTGAGGAGAAGAGTGCGACAGCCGAGGCGAGAAGTGGCGAGGGCGGCTTCGCAGCCGGAGTGTCCGGCACCAACTACGATGATGTCGAAACTGTCTTGGAATTCTACTGGTGTTTGTGCGGTCATGGTCGGTGTTTGAGTTGCAAAGACTCGTACTTTATTTTAGCAGTAATGTCGATTGTTTTGGGATTGGGTTTTTAGCAAAAATATTGATGGGTGATTTTTAACCGCAGATGAACGCAGATGAACGCGGATGGATGTCTGGTGTAATCTGAAGTTTGTTGGTTGATTAGGATAAAATTCGGGCATATTAATTGAGCTTAAGATTATGCGATCGCCAGCCAGGAACCAAAAGAGCAAAATTACCACAACCTTGTTAGGCGCCGAAGGCACATTAGAATGTTTAGAGATTCCTGACGGAACCCAGCCGCTGTGAGAAGTATTTCCCCTGTAAATGCTAGGAATTGTACTCGACTTGAACAATCAAAGATTGGATATTTTGCCGATCGACCCAGCAGAAACCCCTCTCATAATTAGGTAAATTTATCCCCAACAGCTAGAAAATTACCTACCTCTTCCCTGCTCTTCCTTCGCGTCCTTGGCGTCTTCGCGGTTCAATAATTCCGTAATCTTGCAGTTTTGCGCTATGTTAGACAAAAAAATCTCAACAAGCGTACACAACAAATGAAATATTTTTTCTTATCCGACGGGTGGAAAGTTGGGCGAGTCTGGGGAGTCGGCGGCGAGTGGAGTTACGCCGCTTGGAGACGCCACCCCGACATTGTACAACTAGACCTCTGTCTGTGCGATCGCAAAGAAAAAATGTGGCTCTACCGCGTCGAAGAGGCTGTACTCATGGTAGAAGTCAAACCCACAGCCTCCGCAGATCCGAACGATCCTGCCAAAAACATCGGCAACGTCGTGCTCACCAGACTCATAGATGCCGAGCAAGTCCTCGAACGCCTCGGGACGATCGCCGCCCGCTGCGAAATGGGCAACTCGCAACTAATATAATGCCCAACATATTGCAATCGGTTCTAACACTCGATACACTTCTTTAAATAACTTTCATTTTTATGCTTCCACCTTTGAAGGTAGATGGCATTCGGCAAAAGGCAGAGTTTAAAGCCCGCAGGTAACTGCTCGGGATTCAGAATCTGCATTTTCCGTCAAAATAGACATCATCACTTACACCTTGGAGAACCGCAGTCAATGGGACTACCCTGGTATCGCGTACACACAGTCGTCTTAAATGACCCAGGCAGATTGATTTCTGTACATTTAATGCACACTGCCCTCGTGGCAGGTTGGGCCGGCTCAATGGCCCTTTATGAATTAGCAGTTTTTGACCCCACAGACCCAGTTTTGAACCCGATGTGGCGTCAAGGGATGTTTGTGCTCCCCTTCATGACCCGCTTGGGAGTCACGGGTTCTTGGGGCGGTTGGAGCATCACCGGCGAAGGTAACGTCGATCCTGGCTTCTGGTCTTTTGAAGGCGTCGCCGTCGCTCACATCATCCTCTCGGGCCTGCTGTTCTTAGCAGCAGTCTGGCACTGGGTATTTTGGGACTTAGAACTTTTCAGAGACCCTCGCACCGGCGAACCCGCCCTCGACTTGCCAAAAATGTTTGGCATTCACCTGTTCCTCTCCGGCTTGCTTTGCTTCGGCTTCGGCGCATTTCACCTTTCGGGACTTTTTGGCCCGGGAATGTGGGTGTCCGACCCCTACGGCCTGACCGGTCACGTCCAGGCAGTGGCGCCTTCTTGGGGCCCTGAAGGCTTCGACCCGTATAATCCGGGCGGCATCGTGGCTCACCACATTGCAGCGGGCGTAGTCGGCGTAATTGCCGGTTTGTTCCACTTGACAGTGCGGCCGCCGGAACGTCTTTACAGAGCCCTGCGTATGGGGAATATCGAAACTGTACTTTCTAGCAGTATCGCTGCCGTGTTCTTCGCAGCCTTTGTGGTTGCGGGTACGATGTGGTACGGTTCTGCTGCTACTCCGATCGAACTTTTTGGCCCGACTCGCTATCAGTGGGACGGAAATTATTTCCAACAAGAAATCGATCGCAGAGCTCAAGCTAGCTTGGCCGCAGGTCAAGGCTTCCAAGAAGCTTACGAAAAAATTCCCGAAAAATTGGCTTTCTACGACTACGTTGGCAACTCACCTGCTAAAGGCGGTTTGTTCCGCGCTGGCGCGATGGTCAACGGCGACGGCATTGCTAAATCTTGGCTGGGTCATCCAGTATTTACTGACAGTGAAGGTCGGGTATTGTCGGTTCGCCGCCTACCCAACTTCTTTGAAACTTTCCCAGTAATTTTGACTGACAAAGATGGGGTCGTTCGTGCTGACATCCCCTTCCGCCGCGCTGAATCAAAATACAGCTTTGAACAAAGCGGAGTTACTGTCAGCTTCTACGGTGGCGAACTTAACGGTCAAACCTTTAATAATCCTCTAGATGTTAAGAAGTTTGCTCGCGCCGCCCAAAAGGGTGAAGTATTTGAATTCGATCGCGAAACCTTGAATTCTGACGGTGTTTTCCGCACTTCGACTCGCGGTTGGTTCACTTTCGGACACGTTTGCTTTGCTTTGCTATTTTTCTTCGGCCATCTCTGGCACGGTTCTCGGACTATTTTCCGCGACGTGTTTGCTGGAGTTGAGGCTGACATGGAAGAACAAGTCGAGTGGGGCTTGTTCCAAAAACTGGGCGACGTGACCACAAGAAGAGAAGAATCTCTGTAGATTACGCCAGCCTCTGGGTAGCGGGGAACTTCCCCGGTACACAAAAACCCGGTTTCTTGAAGAAACCGGGTTTTTTTAGTTAATAATAAAAGCAGTAATTAAGATAAAATAATACGGCAAGGGAAGATAGGGAAAATTTAACATGGAAAGTGTTGCTTACATTTTGATTCTGGCTTTAGCCTTAGGTGTACTATTTTTTGCGATCGCCTTTCGGGAACCTCCCCGGATTGGCAAATAATTAGCTAGACGCCTGCAGCAAATCCAAAAAATCCTGAACCGGACTGCGGTCAGCCCGCATCATTGCATCGAATCTGGTGCGGGACTATTCCACCGGCGGTGTGCTAAGTCATTTTTCTAGTCCAGCCATTCATCAGACCCCAAGCGGTTAGATGAGTGGCAATTTGCTGGCAATGCCTGTTACAATCAGCAATCATGCGCTGTTCCTCCTGCCAACACACAAATAGCCGCGTTCTAGAATCGCGTTCAGCCGAATCCGGTCAAAGCATCCGTCGGCGGCGCGAGTGTTTGAGCTGCCAGCACCGCTTCACAACTTACGAACGCATAGAATTTGTGCCGATTACGGTGATTAAACGGGACGGCAAGCGCGAATCTTTTGACAGGTCAAAATTAGTCAGGGGATTGATTCGGGCCTGCGAAAAAACAGGTTTGTCTTCCGGGCATCTCGAAACTCTGGCAGAAGAAATCGAGGCGCAACTCCAAGGTCGATCGCTCCGAGAAATCGCCAGCTCCGAAATAGGGGAACTGGTGCTGTTGCACCTGCGCCCACTCAGCGAAGTTGCTTATGTCCGTTTCGCCTCAGTATATCGGCAATTTCGAGGCATCCGAGATTTTGTAGATACCCTAAATCACCTTCAGAATCCCCTCAACGAAGCTGAAGATGCAGAAACTGGGACAAATTTTGACGCAGATTTGCCGGATTCCGAAGCAGTCGATCGAGAAAGCCCAGCATCCTGCGCTACTCCCAGCTAAGCTCGCTTAAATTAATTTTAAACCAGTATGCGCGTAAGTTATAATGGTCTACTTGACTCGGAATGTTAAGATTAAACGTTTTAACACAGAGTATGGAGTAACAGTAATGGCAAGCGCTGGTGTGCAGTTGCACCCGGCAAAAGTTAGCAAAAACTGACTTTAGTAAAAGATTTGGAAAAAAGTTAACCCCTTTTTCACCAAAATCTCGAATATCTGCCGGCACACGAAAAACATGAAGGAGAGAAATCCTAGGAAACTATTCGCATGGTCAATCTCAAAACCACAGTCAAAGACATCGGCTTTACTCACGAAGATTTTGCAGCCCTACTTGATAAATATGACTATCACTTTAGCCCGGGCGATGTAGTAGCGGGTACAGTTTTTAGTATAGAACCCAGGGGCGCTCTGATTGATATCGGTGCTAAAACAGCAGCGTACATTCCCATTCAGGAAATGTCCATCAATCGAGTCGAAAGCCCAGAAGAGGTATTGCAATCAAACGAAACCAGAGAATTTTTCATTCTAACCGATGAAAATGAAGACGGACAATTAACCCTGTCCATCCGGCGCATCGAGTATATGCGGGCCTGGGAAAGAGTGCGACAACTGCAAGCAGAAGATGCCACAGTACGATCGCAAGTATTTGCCACTAACCGCGGCGGCGCACTCGTGAGAATAGAAGGCTTGCGAGGCTTTATTCCCGGTTCTCACATCAGCACCCGCAAACCGAAGGAAGAATTAGTCGCCGAAGAATTACCATTAAAATTCTTAGAGGTAGACGAAGACCGCAACCGCCTAGTGTTGAGTCATCGTCGCGCCTTAGTTGAGCGCAAGATGAACCGCCTCGAAGTCGGGGAAGTCGTCATCGGTACAGTACGCGGTATCAAGCCTTACGGTGCCTTTATCGACATCGGCGGCGTCAGTGGCTTGCTGCACATCTCGGAAATTTCGCACGATCACATCGATACGCCTCATAGCGTCTTCAATGTCAACGACGAAGTAAAAGTGATGATTATTGACTTGGATGCTGAGAGGGGCCGGATTTCTCTCTCCACCAAGCAGTTGGAACCGGAACCCGGCGCGATGGTTAAAAATCGCGAATTGGTTTACGAAAAAGCTGAGGAAATGGCAGCTAAGTTCCGCGAGAAAATGCTGGCTCAAAAGCAAGCTAAAGCTGGCATAGACGTTCCTGTAGAAACTGATGCTGATGATGACATCTCCGACGAAATACTCGAAGATGTGCCCTCAGCAATGGAAGAGGATCTGCCAGAAGAAATAGCACCTGAAGCAGCAGCACCTGAAGCAGCAGCACCTGAAGCAGCAGCACCTGAAGCAGCACCTGAAGCAGCACCTGAATCAGCAGCACCTGAAGCAGCAGTACCTGAAGCAGTATTAGATGTAGAGGAAGAAATCCCTCCTGCGACGGAAGAATAACATCTCAGTTAGTGTGATTAAAAGAGGGAAAATTCCCTCTTTTTTTTTTGAGTTAGTCATTAGTTATTAGTCTTTAGTCGCTGCTGGGTGGTTGACAATTCCCCCTTCTTAATTACCGAGATTTAAGATATTTCTGTAGACCGATGCAGCGATCGCACTTTTAATTAAAAGAAGTGATAGCGCGATCAATCTGCCTAAATAGGCATGGTCTTCATCGTGCTAATTTGTTAAGATTTATAAAGACCAGAGATATCCGCACAGGTGCAAACTCATCAGAATTCTCACGGTAGAACTAACCAGACGAGCAAAGTATACAACAAAATTATTATAAATTTCTTGCCCTGACGCTCAAAGGCAAGTAGATCATGAACATCGAATTATTAAAAGAAAAATTAGAACAGCTAAAAAAACGCCCCAATTGTAGCAAAGGAACGATCGACCAAATCGAAAAATGGTTAATCGGTTCCCACATTTTGCAGAGATTGAGAATTAACCCTTACTACATAGCAGGCGAGACAGTCAAGAATATTAAAAGAATTACTTCGGAATTTCTGCACGGAGTGAAAGCCGGTGCTTTCGACTTGCATTGGGATATTCACTGCCCACACTGCAACATGATTACAGACGAATTCAAGGATTTGGCAGACACATCAGAAATGTCTTTTTGCCCGATGTGCGAGCGCGAGTTTCAAATTGATTTGCTCGATCGTGTTGAAGTTACTTTTTCCTTAAACAAAGAAATCGAAGACCCGCAACTGCGACCCATCTGCGCTCCCCCTCCCGTACTCCAGAACAAACTGCAACTGGTAACACCTTTATACTGCACCGAATCCGAGACTGTCACCTTAGAAAAAGGTCGATACCGCTACTGCTGTCCCCTGACTTTAGCTAAAGGGATTTTAAAGGTTGAAGGCGCAGAAACAGAAGACATACAAGAAATTAAACTCAAGCAGTTAGCCGATTCAGATTTTGACAAAACAGACCTAGCCGTGCGTCCGGGAAAAGTCAAGATAGAATTAACTAATACCGAGCACAATTTGTCCGGGCTGATTTTGCATTCAGATGAATTGCCCGATGAATTGACATTAGAACAACTGCCCCTACGGCTATCAGGAATGCAACTGCTTCATCACCCCGATTATAAGCGTTTGTTCGGCGATCAAGTAATATCGGAAAGAGAGCGAGTCAAGATTCGGGCGATTACTATTATGTTTACTGATATTACCGGTTCTACCAGAATGTACGAAACGCTGGGAGATACGAAAGCTTACAATATTGTGCGCGATCATTTTGAAATTTTCTTTGATTCGATCGAGAAATTTGGCGGAAAACTAATTAAAACCATCGGCGATGCCGTCATGGCTTCCTTTATCAGCAACGAACAAGCAATTATGGCGGCCGTCGGTGCTGTGGCCCGTTTAAGAAAATACAATTCAACTCGCCAACAAGCAGAGTGGGTTCAAGTCAGAATTGGCATTCACCGAGGTACGGCTTTGCTGGTAAATCTTAATAATTCGATCGACTATTTTGGTTCCACAGTCAACAAAGCTGCCCGGATTCAAAATCTTTCTAAAAGTGACGAAGTTTCGTTTTCCGAAGATGTTTACGGCGACCAAGCATTTTTAACAGTATTAAAAGCTGCTGGAGTCTCCGAAATTCACAAACGAGTTGAAGATTTAAAGGGAATACAAGGCGCACAAGTCACTTATACTGCTAGAATTAATACGGAATCAGTAATCGCACTTTCTGCTACACAGGTCGCTGAAATAAGCTAAGTAGGTAAGCAGATATACTACTTAGTTATTGCCAGCATCTCGTTACGATCGCCCCAAGAGCAAATAGAGTGCTTCGATCGCCCTCAGATAATGGCTCCACCCGTTTAGCTCATCCGGAAGCAACTGCTGTTAGGATGGCAACCTAACCTCTGATAAAAATAGTCTAAATTAATAACCGGCACGCTTAGCAGATATGTTTGCCGCTCAATAACGGAAGTCGAGGACTTCACATCATGACTTCTCCTCCATTATCTCCAGAAATTACACCCGAATCGATCGCACCAGCCGCCCTCGACAGCGAACAATTAGCCACAACCGAGGCCCCCTTTCCCATTGTTGGGATTGCCGCCTCAGCAGGAGGGCTGGAAGCATTTACGGATTTACTCAGCCATTTGCCAGTAGATACGGGTATGGCGTTTGTGCTGATTCAGCATTTAGCCCCCGATCACAAGAGTTTGCTGAGCGAGATTCTCGCGAGAACGACGAAAATGCCTGTTAGTGAGGTAAAAGACGGGATGGTTGTAGAGCCGAATCAAGTCTACATCATTCCGCCCAACACCAAAATGGTGCTATCTCAAGGCGTGCTGCAACTATCACCCCGCGAGAAGATTTATGGCAAATATATGCCGGGAGATGCGTTTTTTACCTCATTGGCGATCGATCGCGGACACAAAGCAATCGCCGTAGTTTTATCCGGGGGAGACGGAGACGGTTCACTCGGGCTCAACGCCATCAAAGTAGCCGGAGGTATGACTTTTGCTCAATGTCAAGACACGGCAAAATTCGATAGTATGCCCAATACCGCTGTTGCCACAGGGAATGTCGATTTCGTTCTACCACCGGATAAAATTGCCCAGGAACTGGCAAACTATAGTCGCAATCCCCTTCTCACGGACTCGGTTCACCTGACAAAAGTTGAGGAATCGCCCGAACAGGGAGATGCCCTGGCAAGTATTTTTGCACTGCTACAATCGACCACAGGCGTAGATTTCAGCGACTACAAACCCACGACGATCGCTCGACGCATCCAGCGACGGATGGTGTTGTACAAGCTCGATAGCTTAGATGATTATGCCCAACATCTTCGACACAATTCGGCTGAAGTCACAGCCCTGTATGGAGAAATATTGATCCACGTTAGCAGTTTCTTCCGTGACCCCGAAGCCTTTGAAAAGTTAAAAGAGCTGGTTTTCCCCACGATTACCCAAAATAAATCGGCCGAAATTCCGATTCGGGTTTGGGTGGCGGGATGTTCGACAGGTGAAGAAGTTTATTCGATCGCCATTTGCTTGTTAGAGTTTTTGGGCGATCAAGCTATCCAGCCACCGATCCAGATTTTTGCCACGGACATTGGCGAACAGGCGATCGGCAAAGCGAGGTCTGGCGTCTACTCAGAAAACCAGATGGTAAATGTTTCACCAGAGAGACGTACTCGCTTCTTTATTGCCGAAGCAAGAGGTAGTTATAGAATCAGCAAGGCAGTCCGCGAACTCTGTGTATTTGCCCGACAAGACTTAGGCAGCGACCCGCCTTTTTCCAATATCGATTTAGTTAGCTGTCGTAATGTGCTGATCTACTTGGGAGAGTCATTGCAAAAAAAAGTGATGCCTATTTTCCATTACAGTCTGAAGCCAACGGGCTTTCTCCTGTTAGGCACTTCTGAGAGTACCGGAGAATTTTCCTACTTGTTTACTTCAGTGGATAAAAAGTCTAAAATTTATGCCAAAAAGTTGACTGCGACTCGTCTCAATTTTTCGTTTACGCCGAGTTCCTATCCGGTAGCTAAAGCACGTGAACGGCAGGAAATGAAGGACAATTTTACGAATAGCTTTGATTTACAACAAGAAACTGACCAACTTATTTTAAATCGATATGCCCCAGCCAGTGTGGTTGTCAACGAGCAGATGAAAATCTTGCAAGTGCGGGGAGACATCGATCCTTACTTGAGAGTGGTAGCCGGAACGCCCGACTTAAACTTGCTGGCAATGGCAAGGGCAGGCTTGCTGGTTGAGCTTCGCACCGCGATTTATCAGGCACAAACTCAGAACGTAACCATTAGGAAAGAAAGGGTATTGCTTGAATTGGGCGGACGAGCATCGAGTCTCGTCAATTTTGAGGTGATTCCCTTCCTGCCACAGGCAGTCGAAGGACGCTACTTTTTGGTGGTATTTGAAGAGGCTTCACCCCCGGTGCTTAACTTCAGCACCCTCCCTTCTGAAAGCTTAGAGCAAGCTGATTTAGTGCGCGAAATTGAGCGGCTGAGGCAGCAACTTTCAGTCGCTAACCAAGAAAAAATTGCGGCTCAAGCCCAACTGCAAGCCGTGATCCAGGATCAGGAAAGTCTCAACCAAGACCTCAAAGTTGCCAACGAAGAAATCCTATCGAGCAACGAGGAGTTGCAAAGCACCAATGAGGAGTTAGAAACTGCCAAAGAAGAGATTCAAGCCACTAACGAGGAACTCACTACTACTAACGATGAACTTCGCAGCCGAAATATTGAACAAAGCCTGGTGAATAACGATCTGATAAATTTGCTTTCCAGTATCAATATCCCTATCTTAATGCTGACAAACGATTTACAGATTCGACGTTTTACGCCAATGGCACAGCAAATTTTTAGTGTGATTCCCACAGATGTTGGACGACCTTTTAGCGACATCCGCTCAACTCTGAACGTTCCCGACTTGGAACAGATGATTTTGGAGGTGATTGATACTCTCCAGACGAAAGAACAAGAAGTTCAAACTTTATCGGGATATTGGTACAACCTCCGCATTCGTCCTTACCGGACAACGGAAAACCAGATTGACGGTGTGGTAATGGTTTTGCTCGATATTGATGCTCTTAAACGCAGTGCCAGAACCTTGGAGGAAGCGCGAAACTACGCTGAAACCATTGTGGAAACTGTGCAAACGCCTTTAATCGTGCTAGATGCTGATTTCCGAGTGAATAAAGCAAATCGATCGTTCTATGAAACATTTCAGGTTTTATCCTCAGAAACAGCAAAGATTTCGCTGTTTGAGCTAGGAAATGGGCAGTGGAATATCCCCCAATTACGATGGATCTTGGAAGATATTCTAGTTAGTGATGTTCAGCTTGAAAACTTTGAGTGGGAATACCTATTTGACCAGATCGGGCAGAAAACTATGCTGCTGAATGCTTGTAAACTTCAACGAGAAGACCAAGCTTTAATGATTCTGTTGTCGATCGAGGATATCACGGAGCGCAAGCAGTATGAGGTAGTACGATCGCAGTTATTACTGCAGGAACAGTTGGCTCGCCAACAGGCAGAAATGGCCAACCGTAGTAAAGATGAATTTCTGGCGAATCTCTCCCACGAGCTCCGCAATCCCCTGACTCCGATCCTGGGGTGGTCACAAATTCTGCGCTCTGGCAAGCTTAATGAAGCACAGGCTATTCGCGCTCTAGAGGTGATCGAGCGCAGCGCGAGGGCGCAATCTCAGTTAATCGAAGATATCCTGGATATTTCCCGGATTACCAGTGGCAAGCTTCAACTGTGCGTTTGTCCGATCGATCTGCGGTTAGTGGTGCAAGCCGCGCTGGAGGGGGTTCAATTATCAGCCGAAGCAAAAAACATTCAAATGGTTTCGCAGTTGATTTCTACGACTGTTTTAGGGGATATCAATCGCTTGCAGCAAGTTGTGTGGAATCTTCTGTCTAATGCGATTAAGTTTACTCCGGCGGGAGGACGAGTAGAAGTCATGCTATCGATGATCGAGAATCATGCTCAACTTCGAGTCAGCGATACGGGAAAAGGCATTGGGGCAGAATTTTTGCCGTATATTTTCGATCGTTTCCATCAAGGCGATTCCAGCAGCGCTAAGGCGAATCAAGGGCTGGGATTGGGTTTGTCGATCGTGCGTCACCTGGTTGAATTGCACGGGGGAACGGTGCAAGCCGAAAGTCCGGGTGAGGAACAAGGAACTACAATGACTCTGAGATTGCCATTGCAATCGCTGCCTCCAGAGTTGACATCGGCGATCAATTTAAAGTCAACTGGTTTGGTAGGGCCTTTAAACGCCTCTAGCGAGCGGGTTCCCTCTCTAAAAGGCTTGCACATCTTAGTCGTAGACGATCAGATGGATACGTGCGACTTCTTAAAATTTGTGCTTGAAGGCTACGGGGCGGAGGTTTTGGCAGTTACATCTGCCAGAAGTGCGATCGCTGCTTTGACGGAAAATCCGGGCAGATATGATGTGCTAATCTCCGATATCGGAATGCCAGAGGAAGATGGGTATTTCTTAATTCGAGAAGTGCGAGCTCTGGCTGCAGAAGCCGGAGGAGAAATCCCAGTGGCGGCGCTGACTGCGTATGCGAGCGATAAAGAACGCGAAAGGGCGCTAAAAGCGGGTTTTCAAAGGCATATGGTTAAGCCGATCCAGCCCGTTGTATTAGGATTAATGGTGGCTAATTTAGTAGGACGATTTTAATTGATTGGGAGTTTTGAGTTGTGATGTTTGAGATTAGATTAGGCAGTTAAACTCTTGTCCCCCCCTTCTTAAGGGGGGTTAGGGGGGATCTCCGGATCGAGATTAGGAGGATGATGACCAAATACGCTTGCGTTAACGCTCTTTATCCCCCGGAGTTCCCCCTCGCATCCCCCTTAAGAAGAGGAGTAGGGGTTGACTTTGAGAAGAGTCTTGTCCCCTCCTTAAGAAGGGGGGAGCGATCCGAGATTAGGAGGATGATGACCAAATTAAACGACTCGAATTTCCACCTACCTTACAACCCAAAACTCATCCCTATCGCCAAGGAACTTCGGAAAAATCCAACTCCAGCCGAAAAGAAACTTTGGGAAGATTTTCTGAGAAATTTCCCTTTTAGAGTTTTGAGACAGCGACCGATCGACAATTTTATTGTAGATTTTTATTGTGCTGCTTTAAGATTGGTAATTGAGGTTGATGGCGAGAGTCATTTTACTGAACAGGGGAAACAATATGATGCGGAAAGAACAGGGATTTTCGAGGGGTATGGACTGCAACTTGTCAGGTTTACGAATGTTGATGTCTTGCAGTGTTTTGAGGGAGTTTGTCAGGAGTTGTTGGGTGCGTGCGATCGTCATTCTTAAGGCCAGATATCCCCTAAGCCTCCTTAATAAGGGGGGGGACAAGAGTACGATATATCTCGTAATAGTTAAGGTCAGATCCCCCCTAGCCCCCCTTAATAAGGGGGGGACAAGAGAGTTATGTTGCGCTAAAAACAATTGCCAAAAATAGCGCAATATGGGAAGATAGAAAAAAATATAAAAATTACGGAGTTCAGATTCTTGGTAACTATTAAATGTCGGGGCATTACCTTCTCGAATATCCAAGCCGTAATCTTTGATAAAGACGGCACTCTAGAGGATTCTCAAGAATTTTTGAGACTGTTGGGGATGAAGCGAGCGCGCCTCGCAGACGCTCAAATTCCGGGCGTTGGAGAGCCTTTACAAATGGCTTTCGGCATCGAAGGCGGCAGCATTGACCCTACGGGCTTGCTAGCAGTCGGTAGTCGTAGGGAAAATGAGATTGTGGCAGCGGGATACATCGCCGAAACCGGCAGGGGATGGCTGGAATCTTTAACTATTGCGCGCCGCGCTTTTGACGAAGCTGACGAAATGTTTAAAAATAGTGCTGTTTCTCCTTTATTTGTCGGCAGTTTGGAAGTGCTGAAATATCTTTCGGAAGCGGGTTTAAAACTGGGAATTCTTTCGGCGGCTACAACAGAATCGGTGCAGAAATTTGTGAAACACCACGCATTAGCCGAGTGGATTCAGTTAGAAATGGGAGTTGATTCAACGGTTCATAAACCCGATCCGAAATTGTTTTGGCAAGCTTGTGAGAAACTGGGAGTAAATCCCGCAGCAACTTTGATGGTAGGAGATTCAGCGGGCGATATTCAGATGGGTAAAAATGCGGGCGCGGCTGGCTGTATCGGGATTTGTTGGGGAAAAGCCCAGGTTAGTCATTTGGAAAATGCTGATGTGGCGATCGCATCTTTGGATGAAATTAAAATTTTAGCAGATTGAGCAAACATCACATCAATTCCGGTGCCACCGGAATTGATATCAGTTCCTACAGACAACGCAAACCCAGAATTACGACATCTCTTTCCACGCCGTCAAGTTCGGCAACTTGTGGCAGATATCCCCACTGCTGAAAGCCAAATTTCTCAAACAATCTTACACTCGGCTGATTGTGAGCAAAAATTATTCCTATTAGAGTTTTAAGCTTCAATTCTGGACTCCGCACAATTGCCGATTGCAATAATTTTTGTCCAATTCCGCAGCGTTGGCGATCGGGTGCGACGTAGATGCTAACTTCTGCTGTATGCTGATAGGCAGCGCGTCCGTAGAAAATCTGAAAACTCAGCCAGCCAACAATATTTTGTTCTGATTCCATTACCCAAATCGGCCAGGAATTGGGCGAGTGTTCTCTGTACCACGGAAGGCGGCTTTCTACTGAGACTGGTTTTAAATCTGCTGTGGCCATTCTGCCCGGGATTGCTGTGTTATATATTTGGACAATTGCTGGCAAATCGCTTTCTTCTGCGTCGCGGATTTTCATCGTTTGCTTGACTGTTGACTGTTGACTGTTGACTGTTAACTAATGAGTAATCACTAATAACTAATGACTATTGTACAGTTCCATAATATCGCTGAGTGCCATCCGCGAATTTGCTCCCAAAGTCAGTGGCGATGTGTGTCCTCGCTGCAAGTGTTCTGCAGCCGCACAGCCAATCATTGCTGCGTTGTCTGTACAATATTTTAATGGGGGAAACAATACTCGCAAATTGTTTTTGGCTGCTGCTGCTTGTAAGTGTTTTCGGAGTCCGCTGTTTGCTGCCACTCCGCCACCGACTACAATAGTGGTAAGCCCGAAATTTACGGCGCAGTCGTTTCCCTACTCTTATACACTCTGATTTTGTAAGGAAACAACACTGTTGTATCCTGATTTTTTCAGTTGACTATTGACTGTTGACTGTTGACCAGGGATAGCGACCTCTACCAGGAAGGAAGAGGATTGGAGTAATAGACCTCTTGCGAAAGTCTCAGGCGAGCGCTAATTTGTCTTCAAAGAAAGTTCATAATTCACTCCGGTTCGCGGAATGTCGGCAAATATATCGGCGGAATGTGGCGCGATCGAGCTGGCGACACCTGGCCGAAAACTCTGAAACATCCTGAATCCCGGCTTTTCCCGCTGTCTGTCGCAGCAAATCCCCAACTTGTGAACAGCTACCTGCAAGCGGAAGCAACCGCCGCTAACTACGGTTTTGTCAATCGTTTGTTGCTAGCAGAACTTCTGCGACTGCGTTTGCGGCAAGTTTTCGGCGATGTGGAAGCTCCCTTAGTATACGATTTGCCTCACAATATCACTTTAGCTGAAGGTCCCGGCTGGGTAAGGCGCAAAGGTGCTTGTCCCGCACATTCTGGTCAGCCTGTAATTGTACCGGGTTCGATGGGCGCGCCGTCTTATTTGCTGGTTGGGAAGGGGAACGATCGATTTTTGCGATCGGCCTCTCATGGTGCAGGAAGGGCGCGATCGCGCTTCGATATGAGTCGCAAAGGTACTGACAAAACTGACTCCGCTTTGGGATTAACGGGCGTAGATTGCATTACCTGGCGCGAAGAACGCAGAATTGAAGAAGCACCGGCCGCTTACAAGCCAATTCAACCAGTAATTGACGTTCAGGTTGAGGCGCAAATAGTTGGTGTAGTCGCTAAAATAAAGCCAGTGTTAACGTTTAAAGCCTAGGAACGGGGGTTTTGAGAATTTAAAATTAAACAAGGGTAAGGTGCGCGCCGAGCACCCTACTAATTTTTAATTCTCGGCCCTATTTCCGATGCCCCATGCCCTATGAATGATTCTCAAGCATCACCAAATCCATCAAAACCTGTCCATCCCCTAAAGAGGCTGCTGAAGTACGGGCGCCGCTACCGCCTGAAAGCTTGGCTGGCAAGTATCTGTTCGCTGCTGAATAAATTCTTTGATTTAGCGCCGCCAGCATTAATCGGTATTGCCGTTGATGTGGTGGTGAAACAGCAAGATTCTATCCTCGCTCAGTGGGGCATAAAAGATGTCTTTTGGCAACTGGCAATTATCACTATTTTGAGCGCGATTGTTTGGACTTTGGAATCTATTTTTGAATATGCTTATGATTATTTGTGGCGCAATTTGGCTCAGGATATTGAACACGATTTGCGTCTGGAAGCTTACAGTCATTTGCAGGAATTAGAATTAGCTTATTTTGAAGAACGCAGCACGGGCGGTTTGATTTCTATTCTCAATGATGATATCAATCAACTGGAACGTTTTTTGGACGACGGCGCTAATGAGGTAATTCAGGTAATTACAACGGTTATTGTGATTGGCGCAGCTTTTTTTGCTGCATCTCCCGGTGTTGCTGGACTATCAATGCTGCCCATACCTTTTATTATTTGGGGTTCGATCGCCTTTCAAAATCGCCTTGCTCCTTTCTATGCTGATGTGCGGGAAAAGGTAAGTTTTCTGAACGGGCAACTGTCGAATAATTTGATGGGAATTACTACTATTAAAAGTTTCACTGCCGAAGATTATGAAATTCAGCGCATCGAAACACAAAGCCAAGCTTACCGCGAAAGCAACCGACGGGCGATCGCACTTTCGGCAGCTTTTATTCCGCTGATTCGGGTTGTGATTTTCTTGGGGTTTATTGCAACACTATTTCTGGGCGGTTTGGAGGTGGTGGCGGGCCGGTTGTCTGTGGGAACTTACAGCGTTTTGGTGTTTTTGACCCAGCGGTTGCTGTGGCCGCTGACTCGCCTGGGAGATACTCTGGATCAATACCAGCGCGCCATGGCTTCTACTAATCGGGTGATGAATTTGTTGGATACTCCGATCGCAATTCACACGGGTGATATTCGGCGGCCGGTTAGTTCGATTAAGGGTGAGTTGGAATTTAAAAATGTTACCTTTTCTTATAATCAAAGAAAACCGATTTTGCAGTATTTTTCTTTGACTCTGCCGGCGGGAAAAACTACTGCGATTGTTGGGGCTACTGGTTCGGGCAAAAGTACCTTGGTGAAGCTAATATTGAGGCTGTACGAGGTACAGCATGGCAATATTTATCTCGACGGTATAGAATTAAATAACCTGAATTTAAAAGATTTGCGGAGAGCGATCGGATTGGTGAGTCAAGATGTGTTTTTGTTTCACGGTACGGTGGCAGAAAATATTGCTTACGGCAGTTTTGAGGCAAGCAATCGAGAGATAGTAAATGCTGCGAAAATTGCAGAAGCGCACGAGTTTATCGCCCAATTGCCGGACGGTTACAACACTATTGTAGGGGAACGCGGTCAAAAATTGTCGGGGGGACAGCGGCAGCGAATTGCAATTGCGAGGGCTGTTTTGAAGAATCCGCCGATTTTGATTCTTGACGAAGCTACTTCAGCGGTGGATAACGAGACTGAGGCGGCAATTCAGCGATCGCTCGAACGGATTACCAAGAATCGCACTACAATTGCGATCGCCCACCGTCTTTCTACTGTCCGCAATGCCGATTGCATCTGTGTCATGGAAGAGGGGCTAGTGGTAGAATCGGGGCAGCACGAACAACTGATCGAACAGGACGGAATTTATGCGGCGCTCTGGCGCGTGCAATCTGGTATAAGATAGAAACGCAGCGGTTTTGGGTAATTGGGAATTGCTAATTTGTAATTGGGGATGGGCCATTGGGCATGGGTAACTAATGACAACAGTCAACAGTCAACTGCCAACTGCCAACTGCCAACTGCTAACTGACAACTGACTGTAAAATATTAGTTTATACAAACAAGAAGAGAAAATGTTTCTATTTGATAGCCCTGAGTCCAAACCCAACGAAAATAGCTGGAGCCGCAAGTTAGATAAATTTGTGAAAGCTAATCAACATGAATTGGCTGCTTTGGCTTGGGGGCTATTTCTGGAAAGGGGAGAGGAAAGCGAGGAGGTTTTGGCAATTGATATTGCAGAAACTGCGCGTTTTGTGTATTGTACGAAAGAGGCGGTTGAGGAGTTGAACCGTCAAGTTAAAAGTCATATTCAGGAAGTTGTAGGTGTGTTGAACGCTCACAAACCTGAGAAAGAAGTGGCGATTTTGGCGATCGGTGAAGGTCAAATTAAGTTGATTCTTTTTGAACCTAAGCCTGAACCTCCTGTTTGTTTTGAGGAAGCGGCAACAGATGTTGATACTTTGTTGGCTAAGCTGGAACAGCAGATGGTTGAATGTATGAAAGGATAAGATTACTCAGATATTGAAATCGCGTCTACACAAAGGAAGTCCGAGCAGAGGGGGACTAAGAAATGAAAGGAGTATTTAAGCCTCATTTAGTATCAGTTGTCCGAGGGCTGGGATGACGCTGGAACGGACTTCTGGCGAGGTGTCTTTGAAGGCTTTAACTAATATGGGCGGCATCGCGACATCTCCTATTTTTCCCAGTGATTCTGCTGCTTTCGCCCTGACAGCGGGGCGGGCATCCTCTAGGGCGGTGCAGAAGGTGTCTAGCACCATCTGATAGTATGCGGGATTTTGAATCATGCTGTCAGCCTCCGGTTTGCATAGAGCTTACTGCTGTTTTATTTTACCTCTTGCATCTCTGTCAGGAACAGGCTTTTCGGCCTGTTCCACAAAGAGTAAATTTTCTTGTGGGGTGGGCGTCTCGCCCGCCCTGAAAGCTTTATTAAAAATGTTGCAATATTTCAGCAAACTTTTGGGTTGGCTGGCTAGTTCACGTCTTCGGATATGCCTTCGACGAAGCCAACGCCTGCTTTGCCCCAGACGCTTGATTCGGCGAAGTGTTCGCCAACTTTCACCGCTGCATTTTTGCCACCGTTGTAAAGCCGTTTGAGGCTGATTAGGTTTTTCCACTCGATACGTTTTTGCTCTTTGATTTCCTTAAATTCTGCATCAATAATCTTGCGTGCTAGTTGCTCGTCTTGCACTTCTGTATGCTTTTTTTCTAATGCCTGGATGATTTGCACTACTGCATTCAGTGCAGCTTCAGGGGAGGATTGCTGGGCGGCGATGGTGATATTTTTGGCTTGATTGCCGTGGTTATCTCCGAAGTTTAAAGGGGCGTGGAAATTAGAATTGGAGAAGTTTTGGGTGGGTTTATCAGACATTTCTTTTGTTGTTATGTAGATTTGCTTAGTGGTTTCGTCAATGTTAGCAAGGATCTCGTTTGGTTGGGGTGGTCTGGCTGGGTGCGGTGCTAGGGACAACTCACGTATCGGGTAGTTGTAGTATTTGCAGGCGGCTTGGATGACGAGGATGAGGCGGTGAAATTCTTTGCCGGATTCGGAGGGGATTAAGGTAAGGAGGTGGGGGAGATGGGGGGCGACTTTCTCTGCGTGCTGCTTAGCGATTGTGCCTAAGGCATCTGCGGCGCTACTACGCACATCGGACTCTGAATGTTCAACGAGTTTAAGTAATCCCGGAATCGCCTTTTCGTCACCGATTTTGCCTAAGGCATCTGCCGCCATCCTACGCACAAAATAGTCTGAATCTTCAACGAGTTTAAGTAATACCGGAATCGACTTTTCGTCACCGATCTTGCCTAAGGCATCTGCTGCGCTACTACGCACATCAGACTCTGAATCTTCAACGAGTTTAAGTAATACCGGAATCGCCTTTTCGTCACCGATCTTGCCTAAGGCATCTGCCGCGCTCCTACGCACAAAATAGTCTGAATCTTCAACGAGTTTAAGTAATCCCGGAATCGCCTTTTCGTCACCGATTTGGCCTAAGGCATCTGCCGCGCTCCTACGCACAAAATAGTCTGAATCTTCAAGGAGTTTAAGTAATCCCGGAATCGCCTTTTCGTCACCGATTTTTCCTAAGGCATGTGCCGCGCTCCAACGCACAGAAGAGTGTGAATCT
>NZ_JAUBQW010000237.1:0-4267 GCF_036701485.1 Microcoleus sp. Pol11C3
TCTTGAAAAAATCACTCCTGAACAAATTAGTTCGTTGTCATCTTACAAGTTTATTCTTGAAGCCCTATTCTATGCAGCTTCACATTAAATTGGTATGTATCACAGATACAAATGTCTTTTCTAGGTGCAGTTTTAAGGAAAGTTGTTGGGAAGTAGTGATCTGATTAAAGTTACCGAAATGGGTGAGTAATTGTTGACCAGCATCCCGCATCAAAAGTTCTTGGCTTTTAGCAATATTGAGCCGTTGGGCTTTACCATTGACTTCTAAATAAGGCTTTTCCTTGCTCGAACTATCAACAATCGTGCCATCCCTTTCCATGATAAAAATCTGGCCAGACCTACTAATGTTTAAAGTCCGCAGAAAATCACTGATTTGGGATAAAATAAGCTGTACAGCCAGAATACCTTTTAATTGCTTTGATGAGTCATAGACGGGGTAGCTAGAGCTAACAGAAATGATTTCTGGGCGATCAGGCTATTGCTGAGAAGTCCAAGTAGGTTTACCAATTTTGACAGGAACTTCAAACAATGGATCTTCTTGATACCGGTAATAGTCTCTTGACAAAAGCTTGGTTGGATTACCCTGCTGATTTAGGGCATAGTGTTTATAGCGAAAGTTATCGGAGGGTTGCATTAATTCTGTGTATAGAGAACCATCATTTTCTCGACCAATACCGATATATAACCCCTGCTGATTGCAAAAGATAACATAACTGAAGTTTTTAAATAACTTCATTTGTTTCGCAAAAAACTGCCTAGTTACATTCATATCTTGGGGATTTAGTATCCCCATATCAATCGCCTTCAAATTAATTTCATTCACTTGTCTAGGTGCTGTCAGGTAGTTATTTAACTGCTGACTAATGCGGTTATTCACTTGGTTATTGAGTTGGGTTGCCAAATCTATGACCGCTTTTTCCCCATTTCGGAAAGAGAGATAGCCAACCAAGCCAACGGCTGCGAAAGTCTGTAGCAGAAAAGGTATTATCAGAGTGTTACGGAGGCGAAACTTAAACTGTGTTTTGTTCATGGCTTAATCTATATTTAGTTAAATTCTTCGGTGATTATATGCCATTTTCGACTATACGGAGAGCGCAGGATATTGTAAATCAAAAGTCCGGACAGTTTTCAATCACCAACGGTAGAATGCGAGTTATGGGTTCCTCAGCAGGTGAACTCTTAACGGTAGAATGCGGGGTTTGAGTCACTGCCCAAAAAACTGTCCGGAGTATTGGATAATAAAAATAGGTAGTGTGGTGCAGAAGTAATGTTTTTCGCATTCTCAATCAATCAAACATACAGACGCCGATTGCATTGAATTACATCATTGCTTCTGCAGAGCCATCAAAACCAATTATGACAATTGAGGGTTTCAAATGTGGGTTTTGTAGGATTTGGCGATGGCTTACGCCCTGCTTCGCTACGAACTATCCCCCTTCATTCTTCAACTTCCATCGGCTCTCCTGAGTTTGTAGTGATAAGCAAACCGCATATCCTTACGGAGAGGCCGTCACAGAATCACGAACAGTTGTGCCTGATACCGTATACACCATAAACCCAGGAGAGCCCTTCCATCTCCAACTGATAAACCCTTCTAACTCAAACCCTAAACCTTAATTATCCGAACTTCTTTGCAGCACGACACTCATCATCCGTCTGCGCGAATCAAAGGGAACTTCCTGCGTTCTCTTAAGCTGACGCTGTAGTTCTTCAAGGTTCAGTTCCTTTTTTAAGGCAGCCACCAGGAGAGCAGCTTCAGTGGGATCGCCAATCTCCTGCCACTGACTGGAACCTGCTGGATGGTTCAAGCGGGCATTGGAACAGAGCGCTGAACCCGCCAACAGCAGCTTTACCGATTCCATTCGCCCAGCAGGAACTTGTACCTCTCCTCCCGTCGGGTCGTACCCTATTCCAGTTACTGTAATCTCAGATGTCGGAATCCACAGTCGGCAAACCGTCATCTCATTCTTGGTTAGCGTCCCTGTTTTGTCTGTACAGATGACCGTTGTGGCACTCAATGTCTCCACTGCCGAGAGCCGACGCACCAGAGCATTACGCTTTGCCATGCGCTTGACACCCATAGCCAGAGCCAAAGTCACAGTTGGTAGCAGTCCTTCTGGGATAAATGCCACAATAATCCCCATCGCAAAAATGAAGCTTTCCTTGAGTTCCATGCCAACCAACAGGTTAGTCAGCAGAAACACCACAACACCCAGCCCAATGGCGATCGTGGTGATGACGTGCACCACGCTGTTGATTTGAATTTCCAGGGTGCTAGGTTCTCGCTTCACAGTTGTAGTGAGATGGGCAACCTGACCAAACTCGGTGTGAGTTCCTGTAGCGTACACGACAGCTAATCCACGCCCTGCCGAAACGGTAGAACCCGCAAAAACCAGATTGCTTGATTCGGAGGCACGCATCTTTTCCGTGGCTACAGGTTCCGCCGAGCGGGCAACCGGCAGCGATTCTCCAGTCAGCACCGAGACATCGACATAACAAGACTGGGCCGAAACCAGTCTGGCATCGGCAGAGATGCGATCACCCTCTTCCAATTGCATGACATCTCCCTGACGGAAATCTCCCTAGCTTCCCATCTCGATAGACTTTAGCGCGGGCGGGCAACATTTTATTGAGTGCTGTTAACGCTTGTTCTGCCTGGAATTCTTGCCAAAAACTGAAACCGGCATTAATCCAGATCACTGCCCAGATTGCCCAGCCGAGTTCTGGTGTACCGGACACAAAAGCCAGCGCACCTGCAACCCAGAGCAAGAGTGCCATGAAATGGGTCAACTGATCGGTGAACCGGAGTAATAGCGATCTTCTGGCTGGTTCGGGCAGTTCATTAAAGCCGTAATGCTTGATTCTGGGCATTGCTGAATTAGGGTATGATAAATAAGGCGTGCAAGCGCCAAAAATAAAACTTCAAAAAATCCAGACTTTATGAAATGTCCTGAATGTCAGTCAACTTACGTTAATAAAAATGGTCATAAAAAAGGTAAACAGAATTATATTTGTGTCGATTGTGGCAGACAATTTATAGATTGCTATCAACCTCATAAAGGTTACTCTGAGGAGGTGAAACGTGAATGCCTCACAATGTATGTCAATGGTCTGGGTTTTCGAGCAATAGAGAGGATTAAAGGGGTGCATCACACCAGCATCATAAATTGGGTCAAGCAAGTAGGAGAATTGCTGCCTGATGCTTATGAACCAGAGACAATTCCCGAAGTTGGAGAACTTGATGAACTCGAAATATTTATTGGTCAAAAAAAATAAAATTTGGCTCTGGACAGCGGTTAATCACTTTCAGCCAGGGATTTTAGGATGGGTGCTGGGCGACCATAGTGCAGCAACTTTTCGACCATTGTGGGAATTAGTCGGTAGCTGGAAATGTTATTTTTATGTAACAGATGGATGGCCAGTTTATCCCATGTTTATTCCAGATGGAGACCAAATTGTCTGTAAAACTTATATGACCAGAGTAGAGGGCGAAAATACGCGGCTACGACATTATTTGGCACGACTTCATCGCAAAACACTTTGCTATTCTAAGTCGAGAGAGATGCTCAAAAATTCAATTCGCTTACTAATTCATTATCCTAAGTTTTGGGAGGTTCCGGTTCCCGATCCAGGGCATCATTTCAATCGCGTTCGAGCGAGGCAAATCGAGTAGCTAATACATAAGAGCGATCGGCGAAATCATACCTTAATTCAGCAACGCCTGATTCTGATTGCTGTTTCTGCCTCTGAAAGTCCCTTTTCTGAAGTTGACCAAGTTTCGTAGACTTGCTGGATCGATAGTGTCCAAACAGGTGCATGAGGTGCCATAGAGAATCAACAAGTTGCCTCATAAGTTTGCAGTTGCACGGTTGACGAGAGCGCTCCTATGGGTTCTTACTGCTGACTCCATCAGTCGTGCGTCCGCTCATTTCAGTCTCGTGGATGCGGTAGATTGCGATCGCTTCTGAACGTCCCTGAGCATCAATCCAGGTTCGATTGATAGCAGGTGAGAGCGTTGGATTGCGCTCTTTGATCAAGTGCATTGCCCGAGCGATATCTTCCTGCTCAGTCAGGCGCGAGGCTCGACCATTGACGATCGCGCTGCGCCAATGAAGCGGCTCGCGTATTTCTTCAACCTGCAAACAAGTTTCTGGATTTGCATCAAGATCGTGAGTCTTCATGCCGATCGTTGTAAGTAGTCAAACAAAATTAATTACACAAACAACTAATATGATATAATAAAATATCAAGTTGTGTTAAAAGAGGT
>NZ_JAUBQW010000014.1:0-56481 GCF_036701485.1 Microcoleus sp. Pol11C3
AACATTTTGGGGTCTTATATTTTTCACTCCTTTCAAGTCAGTTATATCATACCTCATCTTTTCGATAAATGCTATATATTCAGCAAGCCCTATTTAGCAAAGGCGGGAGCGTGGAATCGTTAAGCTAACCGCGCTACCTAACAATTCGGTTGGAGGGGATTGTTGAAAGTCGCTGGTGGTGCTAGGAGTGCTATTTGCAACCGCTCAACCTGAACGTTATACCAGCAGCAAAAAGTTCGTTGAGAGGGTCGATTTAAGTTCTAGATAATGCCAGCAAGAATAGTTTGCTTTGTTGTTAAGTTTGGAAAGGTTAAAAGCGATCGCAAAGCACAAATAATTGTTAAGCGAAAATTCTTTTTATCTGCGATCGCATCGATCGAACTTTTCACAAGTTCGATCGCCAATTTCCTACTTAACAAACAGCCGCCACTCCCAACTCTGTAATCGCCGCCTCCGGCCCCACCAAAGAAACATAGGGTTCTACAAAATATTTCTTAGCAGCATCCCGCGCTTGTGAAGCTGTCACCTGTGCAATTTCTTCTTGAAATTGCTGGTCAAATTTAATTCCCAACCCCAAAATTTCGTACCAGCCTAAAACTTGGGCAATTTGCGAATTAGTTTGTTTTCCTAAAGCATATTGACCGAGCATTTTATTCTTGCAAGCTTGCAATTCCTCCTCGCTTAGTTCGGTGTTGGCGAGTCGATCGACTTCTGCGCGCAATCCCTCAAAAGCAGTCGTCGTATTTTCCGGCGCCGTACCCATGTACACGACAAACTGAGCCGTGTCCAAGCGCGTCGCGTAGAGCGCGGAAACGTCGTAAGCCAAGCCCCGCTTTTCCCGCAATTCCACAAACAATCGGCTCGACAAACCGTTACCCAAATAAGTATTGAGCAACTTAATCGCTGCATAGTCGGGATTTTTGACAGAGGGTGCGAGGTAGCCCAGCATAATCACTGATTGCTGCGTATCTTGCGCCGTAACGACCGATTGAGGGGAGGGTGACAGAGGGGGGACGGTTAAAGTTGGCAGGGGTGTTAAAGGCGCTTTCCAGTCACCAAAAGTTCGATCTATCAGGGCGATCGCATCTTCGGTCGATATTCTGCCGGCTACCGAAATAACTACATTATCGGGACGGAAATAGGTTTTGTGGAACTCATCGAGCTCGTTTCTGGTGAGCTTTGACATAGTAGCTTCCGTGCCCAAGGGAGAGAAAGCATAGGGGTGTTCATTGTACATCGCGTGCCGCAATTGCTCAAAGGCGATCGCAAATGGCTGTTCTTGTTGCGAACGAATGGCCGATATGGCAATGCGGCGTTCAAGTGCGACTTCAGCTTCCGGGAAAGTTGGCGATCGCGTCAATTGCCCCGCCAACTCCAAAATCTCCTCAAAATCTGCAGAAACCGTCTTCAAACTCACTAAAAAATAGTCCGTAGTAGAGTCGGCACTCAACCTCGCTCCCACCGATTCTACACGCTCGGCAATTTCCAGCGAAGACAGCCGATCGGTTCCCTTAGTCATTACCGCCGACAGCAAGTGGCACAACCCTGCTTGTTCCGGCTGCACGTAGCGACTGCCGGCCCGCAGGAATATCCTAGCTGCAATAATATCTGCTGCTGGATTTTCTGCTGCCAAGACAACAATACCGTTGTCTAAAACCGTGCGCTGGATTTCATTTTTCATGGTTAATTTAGTTAGGAACTTGTACTGAGAGTAGCTGAAGTATTGGTAATTGAAAATGGGTAATTGGTAATTGGTAGTTGGTAATTGGTAATTACTTGATTGCCATTTTTCTATTTTCCATGCGGATCTTGTATGATTTCATACCGGGCAGGGCCTGACCCACAACATCTAAATGTAACAACATCTATGCCGTAGGGTGCGCCACAAGCACAAAGAACCCCGGACAAATGCCGAACATCTCTCCGGTACCAAAAATATATGTATTTTCACCCGTCTACCAATTAGATTGGTTTGAGTACCACGGCTGTATAGCGCCGGGGAGAGAGATATTGTTGAGCTAGGCGCTGGAGGTCTAAGGGCCCAAACGCTTTAATCCTGGTGGGATAGCTAAGCGCTAATTCCGCAGTGGCGATCGTATTGTAATATCCATAAAGACCGGCGAGCTGTCCCGGTGTTTCGAGCGAGAAAGCAAAATCGTTGCACAGCAAACGCTGACAGCGGAGCAATTCTACCTCGGAAACTGGCTCAGACTGCAATTCCCAAAGTCGATCGCAAATCCGAGATTCCACCTGTTCGATATCCTTCGCGTCCAAGACTGCACTGATAGTAAATAAACTCGATTCCCGTTGCAGCGAGAAAGTGCTGTCGATCGCCTCTACCAATTGTAATTCTTCCCGCAGTTCCCTGACTAAACGCGAAGTCCGCCCATCTGCGAGCAACACCGACAGCAAATCCAAGCCACAAGCACTTGGCAAGTGTTCAACTCCCGGGCCCGTCCAGGCCATCATTAGCCGCGCTTGTTCCAATCGGGGGAGACAGAGTTCCTGACGGCGAATTTCTATCAGTGGCGGTTCCGCCTCTGCAGTTAATTTGGGACAATCCCACTGCTCAGAAAACTGCTCAAAAGCTTTCCCGGTAATATCTCTGGCTTGTTGTTCATCAATTCCCCCGACTACCACCACAGTCATATTTTCCGGCTGATAGTGCGATCGGTGGAAACAGCGCATTTCGTAGGGAGTTCGCGACATGAGCAGCTCTTCCGTGCCGAGTACCGATCGCCTGTAGGGATGTCGCTGGTAAACTGTTTCCATCATTGCTTGGAAACCCAGCCAATCGGGATCGTCTTGAGCTTGACGGATTTCTTCGAGCACCACATCTCGCTCGCGATCGAATTCCTGATCGGGAATCGAAGCCCGCAGCAGCAATTCTGCCAGCGGCTGCGCTGTTTCTGCGAAATAATCTGCCGCAGCGTTGACGAAAAAATGCGCGTAGTCGTGACTTGTAGCTGCATTAGCGACACCGCCGCGATTTTCTATTACTTTGTCAAATTCTCCGGGGGCGATCGAATCCGTCCCTTTAAATATCATGTGTTCTAGAAAATGAGCCATTCCCGACCAAGAATCCGGCTCCAGCGTAGCGCCAGCCCTCACCCACACGTCTAGCGCGACCACCGGTGTGGCCGAAATCCGCTGGTGAATGACCGTTAACCCGTTGTTGAGCTTCCAGACATTGGCTGGGAACTCTAAAGCAGTGAGCAGTTGAGACAAGCTAGTTATTCTTAAACTTCAGTTAACTTCGGCTGCAACTATGGTAGCGCTTTACAGCTCTGCGATCGGGATTAATTTATACAGAAATCATTACTCATCTGCCATTCATCCTTACTCATCTGTTGTTTTTTGCTTTTTGCTTTTTTTCAAGCAGTCTCAAATACTTACCTTTTTTTTGCTCAAAAGTCAATAGGTTGCGCGGGATATTAATGAATCAGTCGGGAGAAAGAGGATGTTATCAGAATATTTCAATAAATTAAGAAATATAAGAACACTAAAGACATTGAGAGGAGAAACGACAGATGGTAGCTACCTTAGAAGATACCAAGCGCCAAGCGATCGCAACTAAATTAGCAGACATGAAAGCGCTGCAAAACCTGCTGATCGCCAACGAGCAATTGTTCATCAATTCCTGCAACGACTCCGAACTAGCCCAGCGCTTCCGGGATATGCTCGAAGACGATCGTAAAAACTTGGGCGTATTAGAAACTACGATCGTGCAATACGGCATTCAAGCCGAGCCCAAAGAAACCAGCGCAAAAATGATTGAAGAAGTTCAGAAACTCATGCAAGGTTCTGAACTTACCATGTTTGAAAAAGTCGCTCAGCACGAACTGCTCAAACACAAACAAACAATGGCTGGCTTGTTAATTCACAAAGCTGCTCAAGTAGTCGGCGCCGACATCGAAGCTGCCATTACCCCGCTCAACACAGTTAACTTTGAGAACCGCGCTCACCAAGAACAACTCAAAGGAGTTCTCGAAATTTTAGGCGTGCGCGAACTGACCGGCAAAGACCCCGACCAAGGCGTTTGGGCTCGCGTGCAAGATGCAATGGCAGCCATGACCGGCATCATCGGCGGTGCAGTTACCCGCACCAAAGGTGAGATGAACATCACCGAAATCATCACCATGGATCACCGCAAAGCCGATACCCTATTTATGGAAATCGAAAAAACCGACGATCCTCAAAAACTGCAAGAATTCTTCGGTCAACTTTACAAAGACCTCAGCGTTCACGCAGAAGCCGAAGAACAAATTGTTTACCCAGCAATTCGCAGCTACTACAGCAACACTCAAGAACTGTACGACGAGCAAGCAGCAATGAAGCAAATGCTCGCCCAAATTAAGGGTCTCAACCCCAGTTCTTCTGATTTTAAAGCCCAAATCAAACAGCTCCAAACAGCGGTTCAGGATCACGTAAAAGAAGAAGAAAAGGATATGTTACCTCAAATTCGCCGCAACCTGAGCGAAGCACAAATGGAACAAATGGCTACTCAATTCAAAGCAGCAAAAAGCACGATGCAGCAAGAAATGGCTAAAAAGAGCTAATTCAGCAGTCGGCTAATTTTAACTCTAGCAAAAGTAGAGAATAGCTAAACTGCAACCTATCAATCCCGCTACCAACTTGGTGGCGGGATTATGGTTTTTTATAAACAAATCTTCAAATTATACCGAGCAATTCTCAAAACTTATGCAACAGTAACCAGGGCTGATAAAATGTAATCCCATCCGGTGAGAGATTCTATTGTTTGTGTTGAAAAATATTCACTATAGCAATCCTAAATCATTATCAAGACTATGATACAATTATATGCAATACTTGATTGTGACAATAAAAAAATGAATAACTTACAACTGCAACAAAAAGAGCGGGAAAAAGCAATAGCTTATGAGAGACTCTTTCATTAAAAGCGATATCGATGCCAGAAAACTAAAACGAGCAATATAGCAATCCTAAATCATTTTCAATAACTGGTTCCCAGGCTCTGGACATGGGTTTCCCATGTCCAGAGGCTCTGCCTCGCCTGCGAAAATGGAGGCAGAGCCTCCGGATCTGCGTTACCAGGCAGAGCCTGGTAACGAGTAGTCCCACAAATCATTTAGGATTGCTATATCAATTGGTTTCTGGCTGCCTGGCCCGAGCACGGAGGCAGGCAGCAAGAAAACAAGCTGGGATAGATAGACTTTGGGAGTTATTCGAGATGTCTAAAACACAATAGCGATACGTCCTTGGAAAGATGCGATCGCACTGCTGCCTCCCTAGGATTGTAAAAGTTGAAAAGCCACAGTCCACACAGTTTGTCTGGTAGAAAGAGAAGCAAGCCCAGACACACGAGTACGGAGCAGTTAAACAGGAGTTTGGACGGTTATGAACAGTTCCTTGACCCGCCCCTTGGCTGTCGTGACGGGTGCCTCTAACGGCATTGGCTACGAACTCGCCAAACAGTTCGCTCAAAACGGCTTCGATCTTCTAGTCACCTCCACCGGCCCAAGTATCAATGAAGCAGCTATTGCCTTCGAGAAGCTTGGTGCCCAAGTCGAGACGGTTGAGGCAGACCTCGCTACCTACGACGGTGTGGAAACGCTCTACAGCAAGATTAAGGCGACTGGTCGATCGGTGGATGCGATCACGATTAACGCAGGTGTCGGTGTCGGTGGCGACTTTGCCCGCGAAACTGACCTGAAGGACGAACTTAATCTGATCAACCTAAACGTCGTCTCCTCCGTACATCTCGCCAAACGGGTACTCAAGGATATGGTCGATCGCGGCCGGGGTCGCATCCTCTTCACTTCGTCGATCGCCGCCCTGATGCCGGGACCGTTCGAGGCAGTCTACGCGGCGTCCAAAGCGTTTTTGCACTCGTTCTCGGAGGCGCTGCGTAACGAGTTGAAGGATACGGGCGTCACCGTCACCTCGCTGATGCCCGGGCCAACCGATACCAACTTCTTCCATCGGGCCCAAATGGATGATACTAAGGCGGGTGCCGATCGCAAAGATGACCCGGCTATGGTTGCCAAGCAAGGTTTTGAGGCGCTGATGGCAGGCAAGGACAGCATTGTTGCAGGATCGCTCAAGACGAAACTTCAGGGCACTGTAAGCAAGGTCTTGCCTGATACCGTTAATGCCGAAGGGCACCGTCAACTTACTGAACCGGGGTCGGGTAATAAGTAATCTGCGCCTACAGATCGATCGAATATGCTCAGTTGACACTCTTGGAAACTAGGCCGGAACTTACACATTTAGGATGGCTCCTCGGAGGCATCGTAACAGAGGATTTATGCAAATTCACCATCTCAATTGTGGCTGTATGTGCCCGATTGGCGGGCCGCTCTTCGATGGCTTCAGTCGCGGGCTGACGGCTAACCTCGTCTGCCATTGTCTGCTCATTGAAACGAATCAGGGACTTGTTCTCATTGATACCGGCTTCGGACTGCGCGATATCAAGTCGCCTTATTCCCGGCTGAGCCCATTCTTTGTCCACTTTAATAACATCCAGTTCGATCGCAAGTACACGGCGATCGCTCAAATCGAGCAGCTTGGATTTTCTGCAAGCGAGGTGCGCCATATTGTGCTAACCCACCTCGATTTCGATCATGCCGGTGGTCTAGAGGATTTCCCTGAAGCAACGGTACACGTTATGCAGGCTGAAATGGATGCCACGCACGATCGGCACGGTTTCATAACAAAAAGGCGCTATCGTCCAGGGCAGTGGGATGAAGTCAAACGCTGGAAATACTATTCGGCGGGGGGCGAGCCTTGGTTTGGTTTTGAGGCTGTCCGCGATCTTGAGGGGCTACCACCAGAGATTCTGCTCATCCCGCTTACTGGTCACACGCGGGGTCATGCGGGCATCGCGATCGACACCCCGGAGGGTTGGCTCCTACACGCAGGCGATGCCTACTTTTACAGAGACGAGATGGGTTCCTCCAAACGACGCTGCACGCCCGGACTACGCGCCTACCAGTGGATGATGGAGGTAGACCGCAAGGCTAGGTTACTCAATCAAGACCGGCTGCGCGCATTATCAGTCGATCGGAGTAACAGCGTGCGCCTCTTCTGTAGTCACGACGCCCTTGAGTTGAAAGCGTTCGCTGGCAAGTCCAGCAGTTCTCACAAGTAGACATTTCATCATTTACAACACCTCTGCCAGTAAGATCGATTCAGAAACCAGAACTTATCCGTGTTACCGACTTTTCAGACAAATCCTTGCTCTGACTTCCTAGAGGTCTTTATGTCTTTTAAACGCTTGGCGTTAGTGCTTTTGTATTCATGAGCTTATGTAGAGCAAGCCTAAATCATTTGTGCAAAAGCATCATATTTTTTTTGTTAGGAGGAGTGAAAAGTTTAAACTTCAATAAAAATTGAAATAGTTTCTTAACCCTGCTAAAAGTTTTACAGAGATCATAAAAACGTCTAATAAAGTATTTAGCTTGTAGCCAAATACTTTCTAGTGGATTTTATTCGGAACCATAAGGGCCAAACAAACAACAACTTATTGAACATTCTGACGGTGATATCTAATCCGTTGACATCGGAATTATGCATCTCTCTCTTCTCTTTCTCTGTGTCCTCTGTGGTTTAATCATTCCGATACAACCGGAATTGGTATGATTTACGTCGTTTTCCCTCCCCTCATTAATGGCTGGTGCATTTTTTCATCTCTATGGTAGCTAGCATTATCCCAGATTAACAACATTTTTTGATGTCGATTCATTTGCTTGAGTTCTTCAACAAATTTCCCTGTGTGTTATTCATTTCCCGCTTTATTATATGGCTTCACAATAAATTATTTACTCACTAGATTTTATACACCATCCCGGAGTTTGCCTATCTCGTTGATTGTCCAGCTTGACTACCGTTCTTTTTTGACGATCGCCCCATAAGTAGTTAAAAATATTATCACCTTGTAAGTGACCCTCATCTCAGGCATACACTACCAGTTCTCCTGCTGCTATTTCTGGCTTGTGCTTTGATAAGCTTTCGGACCTAGCGTTTTTTTTTAATAACTTCTGGCTGTTTCCTCGATTTTTATACGTTAGCTTTCAGCCAGCTTGATTGACCCGCTTTCCATATTCGATAGTAACTTTCCCGCGATTTAAATATTATCTCATAATTTGAGATCCAGTATCTTTCTAGTTCTGATATATTCTGGTTTTCGGGTTGAGATGGGGGTGCATCTCACTTTTGCAAATATATGAAAAAGGGCTAAAATGAAAAAGCTAGTAAAACTGTGAAAAAAGATGAGGTAAAAAAATGACACCCGAAGACCAACAACGCCTAAAAGCACACTTAAAAGGGGTAGCAGAAATTCTTTACAGAAATACAGATTCAACCGAACTTTCAAATTTTGAAAGTATCGAAAATTCTCTACGTCAAAAAATGTTAAAAGAAGTTGGACCCGAACTAGGTAGGTTTTTTTTTCAAAAGTATCAGGAATTAAAACAGGAAGACAGCGAACCGTAAAATCATTAGTCGGGTTGCTGAATATTACAGACAATCAGGCGAAATATTTCGGGCTAAAACCTTATAGTCAACTCAGTCCAATGATGGAAAAGTGCGCTCTGATAATCAGCGCCAACGAGTCTTATCAAAAAGGAGAAAAAGATTTAGAAACATTTACAGGAATTCCTGTTTCTCATAGTACCTTACAGAGATTAGTTCATAGGCAAGAA
Organism: Microcoleus sp. Pol11C3; assembly: GCF_036701485.1. Taxonomy (NCBI): domain Bacteria; kingdom Bacillati; phylum Cyanobacteriota; class Cyanophyceae; order Oscillatoriales; family Microcoleaceae; genus Microcoleus; species Microcoleus sp. Pol11C3. Next base: position 8,685 of record NZ_JAUBQW010000014.1, read on the forward strand.
TTTGAATTGCCTACATCTAAACAAGGAGTCCAAGAAATTACGTTAGATGGAGGTAAAGTCAGGCTACGCAACGAAATCAAGGGTGAGCCATGTTATTGGAAAGATTATAAAGCCGTGTGTTTAGATAATGTTTATTGCGGAGCATTCTTTCAAAATAATCAAGATTTAATTGATTGGAGTAATATCCAAAAATTGCTACATCCTATATATTGTATAGGGGATGGTCATCCCGGAATTTGGAACTTGTTTCAAGAAATTGGAGTGACTGAACAAAGACAAGAAATTTTAGATTGGTATCATCTGAAAGAAAATTTGTACAAAGCCGGGGGTTCATTGAAACGATTAAAACAAGCCGAAAGTCTGTTATGGTCTGGTCAAGTTAATGAAGTTATCAATTTATTTAAAGAGTTGAAAAGAAAAGGATTTAAAACCTTTTGCAATTATTTAGAGTTCCATCGCAACCGAATAGTTAACTACCGATACTATAAAGAAGAATCTTTAAGTTCTATCGGTTCTGGAACAGTGGAATCAACGATTAAACGGATTGGACTAAGGGTGAAATTATCGGGAGCGCAGTGGAATATCGAGAGTGTTTCCTCTATCCTTTCTCTTCGCTGTGCTTATCTCAATGGTCAACTTTCTACTTGATGTATCTGCAAAAGTGAGATGCACCCTGAGATGGTCACTGGATAGTTGCGGATAGCTGTTCCTTAGTTAAATAGCTTTTTAAACCTGGATGTTTTAACTTTAATGCCGCGACTCCCCCAGCTCAATATTTTTTGTGAGTTTGTGCAATAAAAATTGTTGAAACTTCTAATCGTTTTTCGATTTTTCAATAACTAAATCCTTTTAATCTCAGCTTAACAGCCTGTACTCTCTTCCACTCTGTGATATTTGTGAGAAGAGAAATAAAGTTTTGCAACTCTTCTAGTTCTCTCTCTTATTTTTTTTAGAATCGTTTAACATTTTTTTTCTCCTTTTTTTACTGCGACTCGCGACTGCGGGCGCTCACGGGCACCCGCAGATTCGGTGTTCGATCGCCTCCTGTCGCGAGTCGCAGCGCCCGCTGCTGGCACTAGCTACTTGTCTAGCCCCTTTTTTTCTTGAATTTGAGCTGACCACTTTTCTTTTTACACAAATCATTCAGACGCCCTATAGGAGTGATTGTTAGGAAAACCCACCCCTCCAAGATACTATTGTTTTTTGCAATGACCTACTTACCAAAGCAATTACAACAGTATCTACCGGAGTGGCAACGTTCTGAAACCTTACAGAATCGGAGATCGCAATTATCCCTATTTGACTGGTACTTTATTTCTCGGCAACTCCTTTCTATGCGTTAACCACAGAACCGCCGTTGGGATGCAAAATTTGACCAGTCATGTAAGACGAATCTTTTGAAGCTAAAAACACGTAACTGGGGGCAACTTCATCGGGTTGACCGGAGCGTCCCAAGGGGGTATCTGCACCAAATGTCGCAACTTTTTCTTCGGGGAAAGTTGAGGGAATTAGAGGCGTCCAAATCGGGCCGGGAGCTACTCCGTTAACGCGAATTCCTTTCTCAGCTAAACTTTGAGACAAAGAGCGGGTAAAAGCAACAATTGCTCCTTTTGTCGAGGAGTAATCTAGCAATTGTTGATTGCCTTTGTAAGCGGTGACAGAGGTAGTGTTGATAATTGCACTTCCTTCTTGTAGGTGTTTTAGAGCGGCTTTTGTGAGGTAAAACATTGAGAAAATGTTGGTGCGGAAGGTGCGCTCTAATTGTTCGGCGGTGATGTCTTCGATGCTTTCTTGGGGATGCTGTTCGGCGGCGTTGTTGACGAGGATGTCGAGGTGGCCAAATTCTTTAACTGTTTGTTTTACAAGGTTTTGACAGACCTTTTCATCGCCGATGTCGCCGGCGATCGCAATGCAGCGGCGGCCTTGTTGTTCGATCGCCTCTTTGGTTTTGTTAGCATCTTCATCTTCGTTAAGATAGCTGATGACCACGTTAGCGCCTTCTTTGGCAAAGGCGATCGCCACTGCACGCCCGATACCGCTGTCTCCGCCAGTAATTAAAGCTACTTTGTCCCGCAATTTGTCGCTACCGCGATATCCCTCCGCGAACGATTGGGGTTGCGGAGTCATTTGCGATTCAATACCGGGTTGCTGTTCTTGATGTTGAGCTGGATTGGTTTGTTGTTGAGTTGGCATAACATATTCGTCTAGGTTCTACCTCCATAAATAAAGGTTTTCTGGAACTAGGGAATCGCTCTTTTTGCCGATCGTTCCCTACTACTAAAGACAGTTTGGGCGATCGGCGGTATGCCAGGAAATAAACTACTTTACCAATACAGCAAAAAGCACGCCAAAACAATGTTTTGACGTGCAGTTTAAACAAGCTAGCTGCTAATTGCTGAGTCTCCAACTACAGACTCCAACTAACCTTAAAATAAGGGTAAGGCATGAGTTTGAGGCTGAGTCAGAGCGCCCAACCCTAATTTAGATAGATCTTGAGTCGGATCTACTGTCGTTACTGCCATCAGCGAACTCGCCGACCTTGACACACTGTTCATGTCAACAGGGATCACCGGACCTGCAGTGTTAGGTGCGAGCAAGCTATAGGCACTGCTGGCTGTCACGACATCATCGGTTGAACTACCGCCGTTAGTCAAAAGATCGGTGCTAGGAGCCACCACATCCGTGTTGCCAGCGGTGCTGCCACCAGTCAACGGATCCTTCTTGTCAAGGCTAGAAGCAGTTCTGGTCGCAGTTGCCGTCGGTGCCACCACCGTAGGCGTAGTATTCGGGCCCGGCACGTCAAAGCTAACCGGGTTGGGCCCAGTTCGGATCGGGAAATTGTTGGGAACGCCCGGAGTATCGAAGACTTCCAAAACCGAGTAGCTGGCTGGAGACAAATTATTAAACCGAGCAATACCAGCAGCATCAGTTCTCACCAGGGGTTCTGTTGCAGCATCGTAGCGGCCGTTGCCATTCAAATCCAAAGTGAAGGGTACATCGGCAAGGGGCGGTTCGTTTCCGTCTTTTATACCGTTGCGGTTGTCATCTCGGAATTTAGGAACCAAGAGGTCATAGCGGCGAGAGTTACCGACCAAAGCGCAAGTAAAGGTTTGATTCGCACCCAGAACAACATCTACTGGTTGAGTTGTTTGGAAGTAACCAGGAGGCGTTACTTCTCGAATTTTGTAAGTACCGGGGCGCAAATTGTTGAAAGCAAAAGTACCAAACTGATTGGTAGTAGTAGTGGGTTCATTTGCTTGCAACTGACCGTCACCATTGCTATCGATAAAGATGGTGACACCAGGAATAGCTGGCTCATTTCCATCTCGATAACCGTTCAGGTTGAAGTCCTCAAACTTACACCCGGTGATGTTGCTGCTGGGTGTGTTGGCAAAGGTAACGTTGGCGTCCTGAAGATTGAGGCTAACATCGACGCGATCTGCTGTAGAAGCCGAGAAATTCGGCGGTACAACTTCGCGGACGACATAATTGCCCGGTGTCAAGTTGGTAAAGGCGGCTCTTCCCTGGTCATTTGTCCTGAGTTGCTGTTCTCCAGTGTCGGGAGTCCCATTATTGTTGGTGTCTAGGAAGACAGTGACACCGCTAATTGGCGCTTCACCCTGATTTGGTTCGTAGCGACCGTTGGCATTCAAGTCATTGTATTTGAAGACATTGATGATTGGTAGAGTGTTGCCTACACCGGCATTACTGCCAATACCCTGAGTAGCTCCAACAGGAGAAAAGGTAAGTGATGGTTGGGGGTTGGGGGCTGGTAAAGTTGTAACTGGCGCTGCAAAAATCGGCCGCTCACCAGTGGTGGCGATCGATCTTTCACCTGGTTGTTGAACGCCGTCGCGGTTGGAGTCTACGAATTTAGGGTCGTTTGGTTTCAGCGTGTAGGTTGAGTCTGCTACTAGCAGTGGTTGCTCTCTGCTGATCGTACCCTGGAATCGCGCCTGAGGCCCTGGTGCCGAAACCAGAGCGGGGTTTCCAGTTGTTGATACTGGAGCATTGAGGTTTCCGGGGACACCGCCACCTACTTCTGGAGGCAGTACACCTGGAAAAATTTCCAACACTTTGTAATTGCCAGCTCGCAAATCCTTGAAAGTAGCCACTCCGTTCGCATCTGTGATGGCTATGGGTTCGGAGCCTTGATCCCAGCGACCGTTCCCGTTCACATCTAAAATAAACGGTACTCGGGCAATCGGGGGTTCCAAGACTCCATTAACAACATTTCGCGAGCCGTTGCGGTCTATGTCTCGAAATTTGTTAACTTCAATTTGATAGAGCGGAGTATCGCCAACTTGAGCGCAGGCAAAGGTTTGACCTGGGGCTACCGTCACGTCCAGTACCGGAACGTTGCCGGGGGGTGTGCTTTGGGGAAAATCTTGTGTTTCTAAGGGTTCTGCGTTCGTAGCATTAACTTCTAGTCCGGTAACAGAATTAATTTGTCGTATGATCCGTTCTTCCCGAATCTTGTAGGTTCCGGGTGCTACGTTGAACGACCATGCACCATTTTTGTCTGTTAAGGTGCTGGGTTCCCCTGCATCGCGTTGACCGTTGCCATTGGAATCAATATATATCCTGACATTTTTAATCCCCGGTTCATTCCCGTCTCGGAAGCCGTCGGCATCTATGTCTAAATATTTGCATCCAACGATCCGGCTGCCTAGAGGTGTTTCTACTGGGCCGTTGCCAAAGAAAACGTTGACATTTCTGGCGCCCACGGTGACAGCGAGGGGGTTGGGAGTAGTAGCGGTGAAACCAGGAGGTAGTGCCGTTTCGGTGAGTACGTAATTGCCAGGGACAAGATTTATGAATGAGAACGCGCCGTTAGCGTCCGTCGTGGTTGAGACTTCTCCAGTACCAGCATTAAATACACCGTTGCTGCTTGTTGCTGATTCGAGGAGAATGGGAACATTCGCCAGACCCGGTTCATTGGCCTGTCTGATGCCATCCCTGTTCAAGTCATTGAACTTGATGCCTAAAATTGCCGGGCCAGCATCCCCAACCACAACTGGCTGTAATTGCTTGGCACTGAGCTCTGCGTTAGTTAAATCTAAATCTGCCATGATTTCTCTCCTTCACACCTAAATCCACGTAAATTACAGACTACTGTATGGGTTGTAACTTGCTGAGTAGTTTTTACTAATAGCTGACAACCGCTACTCGATTTTACATACGTCTGCACTTGAGGTAATGTTCCCATCTCACACAACAATGCCTCAAGCTTTGTCGCTGGCAAGTATATCAGGTTTTGAAGAACCCTGGCAATTTGAGGGCAACATCTTCAGGATTTGCACGCCTTCTCTGTCCGTACATACTTGCTGTTTCGAGCTTTAAAAAGCCTAAGACTGACTTCTCCCCCCTGATATCAAGTCCGGCGGCATCGTTCTTGTTTGTCCGGGTTCGCTGTGCTTGGCGATCGCAGCCTCTGGGATTGCCAAGCACAGAGAACCAGCATCGATCGAGCGACCGCACTTGATATGACTTGCTTTGCCTGGAAATACGCCGATCTGGTTTGGGGGAATTACCTGATAGTTTCTCATTCACAGAGATGCTACTGCCTATGAATATTGCACCCAATATACAAGCCAGCTTCGGAGTTGCCGGAACTTAGGCTTGAGTGTTGGAGGTTGCCAACAATAGGGTATCACGCGATCGCCCTTTAACCTCTTCCTGATTTTTATCTGCGGTTTGGGATTCTGGGCGATCGAGCTTTGTGTCACCCTAAATCACCGGGAAATCTCTCCAACCCATCGGCACAACCGAGTCCGTGATCGCCCCTTTAATTAATTCATTTTTTTTGACAAATTCACCGATTTGTGGATTAGTATCCAGACCTACATTCTGTGGCCCCAAGTTAGGAATATTGCCTAAATTGGCAACAGGTCGATCGACCAAAAAATCACTGACTGTATCACGACCCTCGCTCAAAAGCAAGCTATCCGCCCCCATATTACCCGCTACTTCCAGTCCCGCATAGTTGCTGGCATCCGTCGGCGGGTCATCATTCAAGGATTTAGCCGATCGACCCTCAGCCTCTCCCGTCAGCAAATCGATGCTGCTGGCCCGAATATCTGCCGAGACAACAACCACTGCAGGCGGAGTCGTTTGAATGAAACCCGGCCGCTGAACTTCCCTGACAACATAACTACCTACCGGAACGTTGCGGAAACTGTAATTGCCTTGAACATCGCTTAAGGTACTCGCTTCGCCCGGATCTAAACTGCCGTTGTTGTTGAGGTCGATGTAAATTGGAGTGTTGGCGATCGGCGGTTCCCCGGGATCTAGGCGGCCGTTGGCGTTAAAATCGTTAAATTTCACACCGCTGATCGTGCCAGTTACCAACACATTGCCAAAGCTGAGATTAGTGGCATTTGTGCCGTTGCCCACGGCGATCGGAGTGGGATTGGGCGTAGTTTGTCGAAAACCGGGCTGCGGGACTTCCCTCACCACATAGGTTCCTTGAGGCAAATTGATAAAAGAGAAATTACCTTGGGGGTTTGTTAAAGTCGAAGGTTCATTCGGATCTCGGGCGCCGTTGTTGTTGAAATCAAGGTAAATCGGCCAGTTGGCAACTCTCGGTTCCGTCGGTTCGTTGATGCCGTTAGCGTTGAGGTCGTTGAACTTGAAGCCGCTGATGCTGCCGGTGGGTAAATTGTTGCCGAAAGAGACGCCGACAGCGTTGGTATTGCCGATGATGTCGATCGGGCCTGGATTTGGCGTAGTCTGTACCCATCCCGGTTGCTGGACTTCCCTCACCAAATACCGGCCGGGAGAAACATTGGCAAAAGTGTAGTTGCCTTGCGGGTTTGTGATGGTGTTGGGTTCGCCCGGGTCTAGACTGTTGTTGCCGTTGAGGTCGAGGTAAATTTGCCAGTTGGTCAGAGGGGGGTCTGTCGCGTCTCTGACGGTGTTGGCATTGAGGTCGTTGAACTTGAAGCCGCTGATGCTGCCGACAAAAAAGACATTACCAAAATTGACGTTGCTGATAGTGGCGTTGGAAGTAACGTTAATTGGGCCCGGGTCGGGCGTAGTTTGGCGAAAACCCGGTTGCTGGACTTCTCTCACCACATATGTATCTGCGGGAATATTGACAAAAGCGTAATTACCCTGAGCGTTGGTCAAAGTAACAGGTTCGCCGCCGTCGAGCCTGTTGTTGCGGTTGAGGTCGAGGTAAATTTGCCAGTTAGCTAGCCCTTGTTCCCCGGGATCTCGACTGCTGTTGTTGTTGATGTCGTTGAATTTTGTGCCTGCGATCGTCCCGGCGTTAAAGTTGTTGCCAAAATTGATATTGCCAGCGTTTGTGCCGCTGGTAATTGTGATGGGTGCGGGATTTGGGGTAGTTTGGCGAAAGTTCGGCTGCTGGACTTCCCTAACTTGGTAAGTGCCCGGCGGCAGGTTGGCGAAGATGTAGTTGCCTTGCGGGTTTGTGAGGGTGGAAGGTTCGTTAAATTCTGGCTGACCGTTGTTGTTGAGGTCGAGGTAGATTTGCCAGTTGGGAATTGGGACTTCTCCGGGATCAGGGCGACCGTTGGCGTTAAGGTCGTTGTATTTGGTGCCGCTGATGCTGCCGACTTGGAAGTTCCCGATGTTGACGTTGCCGATGTCTATTTGGCGGGCGGTTCTGGTGGGATTGCTGCTGGATTCGGACATGGTGTTGCTGGGGCCCAAGGAACGCGGTTCAATGTTTTCTGTAGGGCAATCTAGCAGTTTTTTTGCCAATTGCAGCTATTTGAGAGGGATAAATTTTTTTTAGGAAAGGGAACGGGGAAAAAGTTGTGAGTTTTGATTTAATCTGGAAACCTGGCTGTGCCTGCGAACCAGTAAATGCCCGATGCCCCATTCCCAATGCCGAAATTCCCACTTTTTTCCAGATTTGATGTACGATCGCTACCAGTTTTGCAGAGGTCGAATTCCCAATGTCCCAAAACTTGACAGCAAGCTGGAATGACGCCCGCGAGGTTCCGAGTTTGCTCTTCGGCTGGAGTTTGTGCGGTTTATTGGTAATGGGATCGATCGCCCTTACTCCTGCTGCGGCACAGCTACCTACCTCCGAACAGAGTAACAGCAACAGCCCGATCGCTCAAACAGGTGCGATCGTCCGCCCCGCAATCAAATTGGGCAGCCGCGGCTCGGAAGTGATCGAACTCCAAGCTGCTCTTAAATTGTTGGGCTTTTACGCTGACACTGTAGACGGGATTTTCTCACAAAGCACCGCTAGAGCTGTGTCTCAGTTCCAGGAAGCAGCAGGTCTGCCTCCCGACGCAATAGTCGGTCAAGATACTTGGAACCGACTGTTTCCAGCAGCTCCGAGCGCGATCGAAAACCCGATCGCCAACGCTCCTTTAACTGGCGACAACTCAGAGATTAACCCCCAAGCGCAGTCAACCAATTTTCCAGTTTTAAGAAGACGAATGCGGGGGGCAGCAGTCAGAGATTTGCAAGAGCGGCTGCAGGCCAAGGGATTTTTGCGGGTGAGTGCTGATGGCGTGTTTGGCCCGGAAACTCAAGCTGCTGTCAAGGCCGCTCAGCGACAATACCAATTGCCAGCAGACGGCATTGTCGGCCGCGCAACTTGGGAAGCTCTGCTGCGTTGACAGCAAGCGAAAAGTGCCGACTATGCACGTTGCGCGCTCTGGCGATCGTACAAATTGTTAATAATCGCTTTTGGAAGTATTTCTTCACATAAAAAAGTGTCAAGTTTGGTAAACAAAGTGTTTTTATGCGCGCAGTTGGTGTTAACTTAAAAACATGAGGGGCAAAACCAAGAAGCACAAAAAACTTGGATAAAAAATTTGGAGTTAGAGTATTTGTCCCGATCGGCTCTAGTTCGCAGGCAACGCCTGAACAGTGTAGCTTATTAGCAAAGAAAGGTTGACATTGCGATCGATATTTGTTAGATAGCTTGAGGCTATTGCATGAATCAAAATTTGCGATCGCACAACAGTCAAACACAGAAGTCTGAATAGACTCCGCTGATAGCTAGCTCGTCTCCAGAGTAGTTGCCAAAAAGTTCACCTTAGTTGTAGTTTGCTGAAACTCAGCAGAGCTAAAAACCCACTTGAATCAACTTAATTTACAAATGTTTTAGGGTCTGGCATCCGATATGCTAGGCCCTAAAATATTGAAATTTTGAAGTAGCAAGCAGTCTTTGGCTGTCAACAGTCAACAGTCAACTAATGACTAATGACTAATGACCATTTTATTTAATGTCCTCAATTCGAGCATTCAAACCGTTAGCGGAGAGCATTTGTAGCAATTCCTCAGCTTTTTCGCGTTCCCGAAAAGCACCGGCTTGCATCACCGATCGCCCGCTGGAAAAAGAGCGAAAAGCATCGGGAACCAGGGATAGCATTTTTTGTCGATCGCCCGGCCTGTCGGTATCCACCACAACTCGATAGCGCAAACCCAAAGCCAACGGTCGATCGAATGACGGCGAATTATCCTCGGAATCGGGCAAAGAATTCCCCCCTAAAGGTGCAGGTACATAGCCGCCCCTTCCGATAGGAATGTTGCGGCTCGGAACTGGCAATCTACCCTCAGAAGAAACCGAACTCGAACTATCAAAATTGGGAGGAATAATTGGTTGCTGTACCGAAATTTCCGAAACCGATCGAGAATTCGGATCGGGCACAGGAATTGCGATTGTCCCTGGGACTACCGATGAAGCAGCGGCATTCCTCCCAGAAAGCTCTTGCCGCAACTCAGCGCTGGGCGGTGCCGATAGATTTTGCACTGGTCGCCTGGAAACGGGCGCAGGCGGGGGAAGTGGCGCTCTTTCAACTCTGGGGCTTAGCCGTCCGGGGGTGTAAGCAGGGAGAGAAGTGTCGGGGCCGCCGATGCTGGGAGGTCGATCAATCGTTAGCTGCAAAGCACTTCCCCCCATTGGCCCAGGGGTAAAAGTTCCCGCCACATCAACCGATCCCGTCGTCCGGCTGCTCAACAATTGATTGCCGTAAGCTGGGATTACTTGACCTTTGGCAGCATTGTTCACATCGTACTGCCCGTTGTTGCGAATGACATTGCCCCCCGGTTCGGCCGCAGTTCCTAAATCCGGCAGAGATCTCGATATCGCCACAATTCCGTCCCGCCGATTACTCTCGATATAATTGTTACGCAGCACAGGTTTAGCATCAGCTTGCACCACCACGCCATCTTTATTGCGAGTAATTTTGTTACCGATGAGCAGAGGCGAAGCGTTCTGCGCTACATTCACCCCAAATCCCGTGTTTTCAAACACATTATCTCGAACTTCCGGCTGGGAACTGCCAAAAATAGTAATGCCGTTAGCTCCATTTTTCGAGAAAACATTCCCGCCAATCGTCGGCCTGGAAGTACCCACTACCGAAATTCCGTCGTGAGTGCTACCAGAAAAAGTATTGTTGACAACCGTTGGAGAACTCGATTCGATCCACAAAGCGTAACCGCGAGAGTTGGTATTCGTCACCGTCACCCCGCTGAGTCCCGCCCCGTCTGCGCCTAAAATCGCAATATTTTGGCCCGCCGAAGTCGGACTGATAAAGTATCCTCCGCCTTTGATGACAATATTCTGACCGCGAGTGTTGGGATTTCCCTGAACTGTTACGCTGGGCCTGAGCATTAATGGAAATTTTTCGCCGGTTTGCTCGCTGTAAGTACCGGGCGCTAGCAAAATCGCTGTTTTGGGCGGGGCCACGCTTAAGGCGTAGGTAAGGGTTTTAAACGGAGCTTGATCGCTGCCGTTACCTCCTGTGTCGCTGCCGCCGGTCGAGCTGACGTACAGTATGTTGATGTCGCTCTGTGGCGTCTGAGAAAGTAGCTGCACTCCCGGTATCCCGGCAGCGATAACTGACGGTTGATGGTTGCAAAGGGCGGTCATCGCAAAGACTAGCAGAAGGCAAGAACTTAAACAAGATTTTTGTGATCGCTTTTCTTTGCACTCGCTATATTGAGAATTTAGGAGCATAAATAAACCCCACTGATTTGCGATGCGAGTTCCGCTTCCCGAGTTCGGTGTCTGGTTTTCGCGATCGAACTTTGATTTCACCCGCCTGCTGGGGTTTTCTTCTGTTAATCTTTTGTGTTGTTCTGCTAACCTCACGGCTCTCCTCCGAAGTGTGGTATGCAGTTTAACGATTCCACTCTCATCAAGTTTGATCTATTATGCTTTGTTTTCATCAAATTCAATAAAACTTAAAAAATTATTGTCGAATTTAGATTGGTTTATGCCAAAATTAAGCCGCCTGCTTTGCCACGATCTTGACGGCGTGGGAGAATATAGCGGGTTGATTGGTAAGATTAATTATAATTAGGGTGGTTCTGATGACCGACAAACAAAACAGAACTTTACCGGCACAGCCAGCCCTCTGCCGGATTTTAGATGCAAATTTAGATCGATCGCGCGAAGGGTTGAGAATTATTGAAGAATGGTGCAGGTTTGGTCTCAACAACGCCGATTTAGCCCTCGTGTGCAAGCAACTGCGTCAAGAATTGGCTGCTTGGCACGTTGCAGAACTTCGCAGTGCTAGGGATACGCCGGCTGATCCGGGTACGGAGTTGACTCACCCGCAGGAAGAGCAGCGTTCGAGCATTCAGCAGCTACTGGAGGCGAATTTCTGTCGGGTGGAAGAAGCTCTGCGGGTACTCGAAGAGTATGGCAAAATTTACGATCGGAATATGGGCGCGGCTTTTAAGCAGATGCGCTATCGGGTTTATACTCTCGAAAGCAATTTGCTGGCTTACCGGCGCTACCAGCAGTTACTTCGATCGCAGTTATACCTCGTAACTTCGCCGAGAGACAACTTGATGGGAGTTGTGGAAGCTGCTTTGCAAGGCGGACTGACTTTGGTGCAGTACCGCGACAAAAGCTCAGACGATGGCGCAAAGCTGGCTAACGCGCGCCAGCTTTGCGAACTTTGTCACCGCTACGATGCTTTGCTGATTGTGAACGATCGCGTGGATTTTGCGATCGCAGCGGATGCCGACGGCGTACACTTAGGACAGGGAGATTTGCCTGTGGCGGAAGCGCGCAAGTTGCTCGGCCCGGGACGCATCATCGGTTGTTCGACTACGAATGGCGAGGAAATGCAGCGAGCTATTGATGCGGGAGCAGATTATATTGGAGTTGGGCCTGTTTACCACACTCCTACTAAACCTGATAAACACGCGACAGGTTTGGACTATGTGCGGTATGCTGCTGATAAGTCGCCGATTCCGTGGTTTGCGATCGGCGGAATTGATATCAACAACCTCGATGAAGTATTGAATGCCGGAGCTCAAAGGGTTGCCATAGTACGCGCAATTATGGAAGCAGAACAGCCTACTTTAGTCACGCAGTTTTTCATCTCGCAGTTGATTCGGATGCAGAATCTGAAAGCTCAGAAAGCTTTACACGGAAAAAGCTAGGTTGATTGGCGATTTGTAGGGCGGGTTTAGCACAGGAAATCTGTGCATAAAATATAATTTTGTTACCAAACCCGCCCTAAAAACAGATATTTTACTGATGATAAATCAAATTGCGCTGCAAGTTAACGGAGAAACCCGCAATTGTGCGATCGACACACCGTTACCAAAATTACTAGAACAATTGGGATTAAACCCGCGCTTGGTGGCTGTGGAGTACAACGGGGAAATTCTGCACAAACAATTTTGGGAAACTACACAGATGCAAGAGGGCGACATTTTAGAAGTTGTCACAATTGTCGGAGGAGGCTAGGCAATTTTTAGGAGTAAAAACGAGAGTTTTTCCTGCTTCTCTGGTTCTTGGTAAGTAGCCACAGTCCTTTCTCCGGCGAAACAAATTGCAAAAAGCTCTGCCTCCTGTAACTTTCTAATAACATAGAAAATCAGGAGGCAGAGCCTCTAGATATGCGTTCCCAGGCATAGCCTAGGAACCATAAAACTAAACTGCGACAGCTTCAGCCACTGGTTGAGCCACAGGTGCTGCTACAACAGGATAAATGCTGACTTTCTTGCGAGTTTTGCCTTTTCTTTCAAAAGTCACCACACCGTCAATCATGGCAAATAGAGTATCATCTCTGCCGATACCAACATTATTACCGGGGTGAACTTTAGTGCCGCGTTGGCGGATCAAAATGTTGCCAGCTTTGACAACTTGACCGCCGTACTTTTTGACACCCAGACGCTGAGAATTAGAGTCGCGTCCGTTACGTGTACTGCCTGTACCTTTCTTGTGGGCCATAATATCCTCAACTGTATTTACTATGTTTTATTCTGAATCAGTTTCGGCGGTTTGGGGAGTTTCAACAACTGCTGCAGTTAAGTCTCTGGCGGCTAAGACTGTACCGTTGACGCTAATCGAGTCAATCATAAAGCGAGTTGTTTCTTGACGGTGCCCTTTTTTCTTCCGAGTTTTCTTTTTCGGCTTCATCTTGTAGACGAGGACTTTGCGGCCCCGGAAATGCCGGAGAACCGTTCCTTCTACTGTGGCATTTTCTAGTAGAGGCTGGCCGATATGAACCTCGCCTTCGTGCTGGATCAGAAATACTTTGTCTATGGTGACTTTGGATTCAGCTTCAACGTGAAGCAGTTCGATGTCGTAGAAGCGGCCTGGTTCTACCCGAAATTGTTTGCCGCCGGTTTCAATGATTGCGTAAGTCATGGGATGGTTGTTGAGATTGCCGTACAGGTAGCTGATGAGTCATTGGTCATTGGTCGTTGTGGACTTTTGACTGGTGACTGCTCTCCAGCTTTTGGAATGTCTTAACCTGATCCGAGCCGGATTTAGACAGACAATCTACTATTATTGCGGATTGTTGTAGTTTTGTCAAGGTAAAAGAGACTTAATCTTTGCTAATTGTTAGTTTGAGAACGGATTTGTCGCGACGAACTACGGAATGCTTACAGAGTTAAATGTAGATTTTCTCAGATTCTCTCTTCTGCAACAGGGCAGGTAACAAATGGCAAATCGCATCAAGAAATTCTTCACTACTGATATCAAAGAACTGTTTTCCGCCGACGCAGCGGAGGGAATCGGAGAAGCTGGGAAAACAGCCACCGAAGTGGCAAAAATGTTCAAAGAACAAGGGCTGGAGAATAGCAACTTGCTGCTAGAGGTTTTGAACTCTCCCTTAGCTCAAGTTGTGGGAACTGGATTGCCATTTGTCGGGATGGCGGCGAAACTGCTGGCGTTTTTTATCGAAAAAACTCAACAGCAGCCGACTTTAGCTGAGTGCATTTTCCTCGTCAGTCAGGCGGCTTATCTGGAAAGTTTTAAGGATTTTATTGGACAAGACGCAAGTTTGTTAAATCGCATCGGGCAAACTCCGGTTTCCGATAAAGTCAAGCAGTTACTTAAAAAACTGGCAGATTTAGAATTTAGCGATAAAGCAGCCAAAGACACTGTTATTTGCTTCCGCGATTCGATATTAGCCGAGGAATTTAACCTAGTGCTGTCACAGCGGCTGCTACAAGCGGGGCTAAATGCCGATGAAGCTCAAATTTTGACAAAGAGAGTTGCTGCTAATACTCACCGCTATTTAATCGAAGCTTGGGCAGTTTCCGGCGATGCCATCAAAAATCTTGGACAGCCTTCTATCAGCGAATGGCGGGAAGAACAGGAGAAATATCACAGCATTGACAAATACCTGCAAGAACAGATTACCTCTCTACCGCTAGAACCGGTATTTAAAGAAAATTTTTCATTCAAAGATATCTACGTGCCTCTGAAAGCAAAGCCAATTGATAAAAAGGCCAATCGTGTTAAAAATACAGAACCTTTCGATTTAGCGACTTGGGCAAAAAAATTGCTTGAGTATGGCAAAAAAGAAAATAAAGTAATGTTTGTCGAAGCTGGACCCGGACGCGGCAAGAGCGTTTTTTGTCGGATGTTTGCTGACTGGGTGCGACAACATTTGCATCCAGTTTGGACTCCCGTGTTAATTCGACTGCGAGATATTCCCATATTGCAAAAGAGTTTTCGAGAAACACTCAAAGAAGCAGTTAATGCTAGTTTTGCTAGCGATGACGGCTGGTTGACAGATAGAAACACGCGATATTTGTTTTTCTTGGATGGCTTTGACGAGTTGCTGATGGAGGGGAGAAGCAGCGGCGGTTTAGAGCAATTTCTCAAGCAAGTAGGACAATTTCAGCGAGACTGCGATCAGAATTCGGAAATGGGACACCGGGTTTTGATTACTGGCAGAACTTTAGCTTTGCAAGGGATTGAAAGGCAAATGCCAGATAACTTAGATCGAGTCGAAATTCAGATAATGGATGACGGACTACAGCAACAGTGGTTGAGCAAGTGGGAAGCCCAACTAGGGGCCGAAAAAACCTCAGCTTTTCAGAATTTTTTGCAAGATAAATGCTGTCCACATAATGTAAAATCAGAACTCTCGCGAGAACCGCTCTTGCTTTATCTGTTAGCGGCAATGCACCGGGACAAAATCTTGAAAGTTGAGGATTTTCAAGGAACTAACAGCACTCAAGCAAAAATTTTGATTTACAACCAAGCTGTGAATTGGGTACTCACTGAACAGCGGTCTAAATTGCTCAATCGCAATTTGACCGAACTGGAGACAGAAGATTTGCGGCGCATCCTTACAGAAGCAGGATTGTGCGTGGTGCAGTCGGGAGGGGAATGCGCTCCTGTAGCGATGGTTGAGAAACGATTGAGAGAAGACAACTCGGTTAAAGCCTTACTTGAAAAAGCACAAATACCGATTGGCGATAATCCTCTGAGAAATGCTTTGGCGGTTTTTTATCTTCAGCAAGGCAGTAAAGAAGGTTCTGTGGAATTTGTACACAAGAGTTTTGGTGAATTTCTGTGTGCGGAACGATTGAAACAAAGTCTGGAAGACTGGACGGAACCGGGAAAGAAACGTATTAAATTTAATACTCAAGACTCTCAGATGGATTGGGAAATTTATGATTTGTTGGGTTATGGGGCGCTGACGGAAGAAATTGTGGAATATTTGATGGGGTTGTTAACAACTCCGGCTGCTCCTGGCGAGGAAAATCTGTTTCGGCCTGTAGAGCTATTCGAGCGTTTGGAAAATTTTTATCTGCGGTGGTGCGAGGGGGAATTTATTGATGCGCCGCCGGAAAATTTGCCTCAGAAGAAGATGCGCCTACTGCGAGATCAATTGAAAACCCAAGAGTTGGGACAGCGACAAATAGATGTTTATGCTGGTTTGAATGTGATGATTTTGCTGTTGGAGTTGCACCGTTACGGTCAAGAGACACCTGAATTTAAAGATAAAATGGTGTTTTATCCTTGTGGGAAACCTAATGCTGAAGGTGAACTTGACGATGCAATTCGGTTGTTGCGTCTCATCGGTTATAGCCGTTGTGTTGGGTATTTTGACTTTCTCCAAACAGTTGGGACATTCCTCAGTGGCGCAAACCTCAGTGGCGCAAACCTTGGCGGCGTAGAACTCTGTGGCGCAGACCTCGGTGGCGCAAAACTCAACGGCGCAAACCTCAACGGCGCAGAACTCAGCGACGCATACCTCTGGGACGCAGACCTCAGCGGCGCACACCTCAGCAGCGCACACCTCAGCAGCGCACACCTCAGCGACGCAAACCTCAGCGGCGCAGACCTCAGCCGCGCAAACCTCAGCGACGCAGAGCTCAGCGGTGCAAACCTCAGCAACGCACACCTCAGCCGCGCAGACCTCAGCGACGCAGACCTCAGCGGTGCAAACCTCAGCAGCGCAGACCTCAGCCGCGCAAACCTCAGCGGCACAGACCTCAGTGGCGCAGACCTCAGTGGCGCAGACCTCAGCAGCGCACACCTCAGCGACCCAGACCTCAGCCATCGCACTTTTGGCGATGTCAAATGGAATGAGAATACAAAGTGGGAGAATGTTCGAGGTTTGGATACAGCCGTTAATTTTCCAGAAGCGTTAAGGCGACAGCTAGGAATACAGTAAAAACATTTTTCCAGGCTTGGCGTATCATTTTTATGAACAGGCTTTCCGGCCTGTTCCACAAAGACAGAATTTTCTTGTGGGGTGGGCCCGAGAGTCCGCGCCCGAAAGACCGATCGACCTTATTTTGTCCAAAAGGTCGATCGAACTCGATTTAAGCAGTGGCAGAACATTTGCGCGATCGTAACAATTCCAAAGCTTGCTGTTTCACCCGACCTTCCATCACCTCTTTTTGCAAATTAATAAAAGCCTCAAAATCTTCTAAACCGTACTTAGTCATCTGCAACTGCTGTCGCAACTGTTCTTCTGCCTCAACCGTTAAGTAACCTGTTGTCAAAGCTTTTCGGACAATTTTACTGATTAAAGTCATAGTAGATTCACCCTGAATACACGTAACGTGAAAACACTGAAGTTTTGTCAACCGACTAACTCAGCTTTTAGTTTGTTTCATAATTATCCTTAAAATAGGTTAAATCTACCTTAAGGTCTATGTAAATAAAGTAATTTTTGATACATCCCTGAAACTGGAGCGATTTTAAATGTACAGTGCGATTAATTTGAGCTATTTAGTTTTTGCCAGACCACATTATTCTTCAAATACGTTAAATCTACCTTAAGGCATAATTTAAACATAACAATTTGTGACATGGGAAAGTGTTGGGATTTTAAATGTAGAGTGCGATTAAATTGGTATATTTAGTTTCTCTCTAACAACAGCCGCCATTCTCTGACAGCAAAAGGAGGAACCAGCACTTGTGTCTCATTTTGATTTTTCACGGGCAAATTCAACAGCAAAGGTCGATTACTTTCCACTTGTGTAATTATTGATTTGAAATCGTATTCTCCGACATTCATTGGCAAACCCGACTCGTTCCAAATATCATTTGCCTTGCCTATTTCGCGCTTGCCCGCCGCAACTTTCAGCGGAAAAGGATGCTGCAATTCTGTTCCGGGAAATCCTACTAATCTCAGATTTAAAGACTTTACTACTCCCGACTTGACTCGCTTGTACAAAACAACTTGCCATGCTTTGTCATCTGTATCACGCAGGCTTTGTACGGATCGGAACATTACTGTCTCGGCAGTTTCTGGATATTTGTGAATCGAGGCGAAAGCAGGCGGGCTAACCGCTAAGATTATATACAAGCACAAGCTAATGACAGTTAAAGTTCTACGCCAACAATAATATTTTTTCACCTTGCAACACCTCGGATAATTTAAAGTTTTTAGCAAAAACAAAATAAAAAAGACAGGTTTGTATTGAGATTATTAAGGGATGAACAATAGAAGAGAAAAAGCAGGCAGGTTTTGTATAAAGATTATTCATCTATGACCAAGTTAAGCGCGAAACCTGCCTACATTATACCTCGGCTTGGTTGTTTTCCTGAAGTTAAGCGCGAAACCTGCTCTGACAATCTACATAGTCTGGTTTATTTCCAATCGGTTTCGGCTTGGGATAGCACGTAAGCTGAAACATCGATAATTTGTTGTTCCGACAAACGATCTTTGTAAGCTGGCATAATACCTTTGCCGTTGGTTACTAAGTTGGAAATGTTGGCGATGGAATCCATGCCGTATTTTTTTAAGGCTTTTTGTTTCAAGTTTTTGCCGCGCCTGATAATGTTGCCGCCGTTGATGTGACAGCCGGCACAGTTGGTGCTGAAGACTTCGGCTGCGGTTGCGGGATTTGTCGCTGTATCTGCGATCGCCATTTGGGGATTAGCAGCGATTTCTACAAATGCCAGTGTCAGTATTAATAGAAAGGCGGTGAGAATTTTTTTTAAGTTATTTAGGGAAATCATCTATTTGCAAGTTGAAAAATAGTGCTGGATTTAATGATATCACTAAATACGGTTTTTGGGGTTAACTCAGCGATTCATTCTTCCCAATCGAAGGTGCGGGAAACTGCTTTTTTCCAAAAGCGATATTTTTGCTCGCGAAGTGCGATCGGCATTTTCGGCTCCCAAGTACAATCCACCGCCCAATTGTCCCGCAATTCTGCTAGCTGACTCCAAAAACCCACCGCCAAACCGGCTGCATAAGCAGCACCGAGTGCAGTAGTTTCTGCTACCACAGGCCGCACCACAGGCACTCCCAAAACATCGCTCTGAAACTGCATCAGCGTGTGATTTCCCACCATACCACCGTCTACTTTTAAAGACAAAAGCTGCACAGCAGAATCCTGATTCATCGCATCCAATATTTCCCGCGTTTGCCACGCTGTCGCTTCCAATACTGCGCGGGCAATGTGTGCCTTAGTCACGTAGCGAGTTAAACCTGCAATTACTCCCCGGGCGCTGTCTTGCCAATAGGGCGCGTAGAGTCCAGAAAAGGCCGGCACGATGTAAACTCCGCCGCTATCTTCAACTGTATTTGCTAATGTTTCTACTTCCGCAGATGTGTTGATGATGCCCAAATTGTCCCGCAGCCACTGCACTAATGCTCCGGCGATCGCAATACTGCCTTCCAAAGCATACACAGCGGGCGATTCTCCCATCTTGTAGGCGACTGTTGTTAGCAATCCTTGCTTTGAAGGGACGATCGTCTCACCAGTATTCAGCAGCATAAAACAGCCCGTACCGTAAGTATTTTTCGCCTCCCCAACACTGAAACAAGTCTGCCCCACCAGAGCCGCCTGCTGATCGCCCAAAGCAGCAGCAATTGGAACACCATCTAACAATCCTTTTGCAGTGCCAAAAACTTGACTCGAAGGGCGAATTTCTGGCAGCATCTGGCGGGGAATTGCCATTATTTCCAAAGTTTCCGCATCCCAATCGAGGGTTTGCAAATCCATCAGCATTGTGCGACTGGCGTTGGTAACATCGGTAATGTGCGCGCCGCCAGTCAGATGCCAAATCAGAAAAGTATCGACATTGCCAAAAATCGCATCCCCTTGATTTGCAGCTTCCCGCAATCCTGCGATATTGTCCAGCATCCACTTAATTTTCGGCCCGCTGAAATAAGTTGCCAGCGGCAAACCGCATCGTTTTTGAAATCGATTTTTGCCCCCAACTTCAGCTAAGTTATTACAAATTTGGTAAGTGCGAGTATCTTGCCAAACAATCGCATTGCCGTAAGGTTTGCCAGTTTTTCTGTTCCAAACAATTGTAGTTTCGCGCTGGTTGGTAATACCGAGTGCAGCAATATCTGTGGGGTCGATATTGCCGATTTCGAGGGCATTTTTAATCACGCTTTGGGTGCGCTGCCAAATTTCATCGGGATTGTGTTCAACCCATCCTGGTTGCGGATAGATTTGCTGGTGTTCTTGTTGGTTGCTGCAAATTATCTGTCCCTGGCGATCGAATAGGATAAATCTGGTGCTGGTGGTTCCTTGGTCGATCGCTGCTATATATTTTTTTGCCAAGTGTCTAAAACCTTTTTAGTAATGAGCTATTTAACGTATATAATACTATGTAAAACACAAGCTAATCTCACAAACTTTTGTTTAGGGAACTCCACAAGTTGAAACTGGCAGATTTGCTCAGGCTCGATCGCACAATTAAGGTTATTGGCTTTGACGACGCTCCGTTTTCTCGGACAAGCGGCAGTCTGGTGTCGATCGCGGGCATAGTCTGCGGGGGAACTCGATTTGAAGGAATGGTGTGGGGACAAGTCCTCCCAGACGGATTAGATGCCACGGATGCTATTTCTGGGCTGCTCCTCGGAGGCAAGTTTCTGTCGCAATTACATCTGGTTTTGCTTGACGGAATTGCTTTCGGCGGATTCAATATTATTGACCTTCCCGAGTTAGCATCGCGGCTGCAAATTCCTTGCGTTGCTGTCATGCGCCGCCAACCCGATTTAGATGCTGTTGAAAAAGCCCTCCGCCATTTACCCGACTCGGAATATCGTTTAGAGTTGTTGCGCCGCGCTGGTAAAATTCACGCTTTTGAACCTTTCTTTTTTCAAGTTTGTGGCGAAAAACCTGAAGTAATTGCGCTGGTTCTCCAGCGTTTGACAGACACTGGGAAAGTTCCTGAAGCTTTGCGTTTGGCTCATTTGATTGGTGCGGCGGTAATTAATGGAGTTAGCAGCAGTTCTGCTTGAATTATTGTTAAGAACAGGCAAGATGCCTGTTCCACAAAGAGTAAATTTTATTGTGGGTGGGCCGGAGAACCCGTTAAGAACGGGCCAGATGCCCGTTCCACAAAGAGTACATTTTCTTGTGGGGTGGGCATCCTGCCCGCCCATGAAAGACTTATTGACAATGGTGCAATATCTCAGTTTGTACTCGCTTACTTACACAATCTCGCCGTCAATTTCACCGAATTCGATTTTAGTTCCCAACGCCAAAGTTAGGGTACTTTCAGGTTCTACCATTTTTATATCACCTTGAATGTCGGTAGCCCACCAAGCGCGATCGCACAAATTGGTTAATCCTAATGAAAGCTCGTTTCTCGATCGAGAAGTGACTATAGCTACAAGACCGTTAGATGCTGCGGCTGTTAAACTCGGTATGTCAGAGGTGAATAGTTGAGTTCCCGCACTCAGAGGAATAACTCGACTGCCTAATTTCAGAGAAAATTGGCTGCTGGTAAAAGAATTTACTGCGGGCTGATCTGATATAAAGGTAGGCGGAATATTTATCGGTGTTGGGGCTGGCAAGTCAGAGTTTCCTACTGTAATTGTACAGTTGCCGATTTTCTTTTGGTCGCCCGATCGCAAATAACTCACCGCCCCGCTATCAAGATTCTCGCAAACAATTTGACCTGCTTCCAATTGAAACCGCATCGCTAAGGGCGAAACATTAGGAATGCAGATAATAGACAAATTTTCATCACTGCCAAAAGTCACTGGTTCCGATCCCAGAGTGAGAGTCCGATTTGCTCCGCTATCGTAACTAATTACCAGCCAAGCTTTGTTGAACAAAGTTTCGGCTACAACTAGCATAATTCCAATCCAAAAACCGATCGCAGCACAGCCAGCTAAACGGCCCGCAGTACCGGATAAATTGTAAGCAAACAGAATAAACAAACAGCCGCCCAAAACTCCTCCAACACCGCCGCCTCCCGTGCCGCGAAGCGCTCCCAAATTAGGAATCCGCTGTGCAAGTCCAAGTCCTAACAAACTGCCAGCTATTCCCCAGCAAATTACTCGCAATAATTCGTTGTTTCCGTCGCCAATCCCGCTATAAATACCTTCGGCAATCGCCCCAGAAATGGCTCCTGCTATTAAACCAAACAATCCGCCATTTTTTAAAGCCTGTTTAATTTGAGGCTTGCCTTTGATATAGTAATAATAGCCGAACATGATAGCAGTAGCAATGCCACCGCCTACTAACCCAAACCAGCGAGCTGTGGAAAATACACTGTCAGGAAAAGATGCCGAACCAGTGAGTCGCTGCATGAAAGGTTCGGTGATTAGATTGCCGACGAAACCGCCGACAGCACCGCTAATCCCAAACTGCAAAGCTTTTTTAAGGGCTGATAGATTTCTTTTCACGGCGCACCAGATTAAAAGTGAGAGTCAAATCTAGCTACAAGCTCGAAAGTCATGATTTCCGATATCTGATATCTGGCACCATTATCAAGAACAGGCTTTCTGGCCTGTTCGACAAACGCAAAGAGTTGAGTTTTCTTGTGGGGAGTAGGGGTTGGGCATGAGCTAAGGCGTGTCAACTTAAGCTTTTAGTCCGCCAGTCCTCCCGCTCACCCGGCAGTCCGCCAGGGAATGAATTCCCAGTCTAATAGCGAAAGTCCTCTAAAAGAAGACTGAATCATTCATTAGTCCTCTTTTAGAGGACTTTCGCTTTGAGGCAGGGGTTTCAACCCCTGACGGACTATCGGATTTACCTTAAGTTGACACGCCTTGGGCAAGAGATCCCGCCCGTCCAAGACTTATTGAGAATGCTGCAAAATGTGAGACGATCGCACATCTTCCCCTCTGCCTCCCCCTCCCGCCTGTCTCCCTTCCCTCTCAGGGAAAAGTCTTTGAGCGTTGCGCCCTCGCCCGCCACAAATCCCCCTCAATGCTTTATCGCCTCTAACCCTTGATGCGACAGAATTATAGCGAATTTTTAACCCGTGAAATTTTAACGCATAACACCCTAGCGAGGGCCCCAATATGAAAAGGAATGTTACAAACTATTACAGTAACACTCAGAATGTGAACATAATGCCTCAAAATACTTGCGAGAGGTAGTTGTGTCAGAGAAGCAATATCCTTACTAACTGCCGGACAGTCACTCGATCGCCACTAAGTGGCCTGCTGCAATCTTGATCATAAATTAAAGATCGCATCAGTCATTTATGGTATTGTAAGCGACAGGCTTAGTGCGAGCACTCACAACCGCACCGGCGTGAAGAACCAGCGCCGTTAAGCATCGAAGGCAGTCACCCACCAACAACTTCAACAGTTGCTGAGTGTGGAAAGTCTAGCCTTCCCCGTCAAAGCTCCTGCCTGAGCAGGAAAGATACGGGACGCAAGCGCCCGCCTTCGCTAGCTCAGCGCAAAGCAGTTCGTATAGCAAAATATCCAGCGGGTACACACAAGATGAGTATCGTCACCAAATCAATCGTCAACGCAGACGCCGAAGCTCGCTACTTGAGCCCAGGTGAATTAGATCGGATCAAAAGCTTCGTCACCTCTGGTGAACGCCGCGTCCGCATCGCCCAAATTTTGAGCGAATCCCGCGAACGCATCGTCAAGCAAGCCGGCGACCAACTTTTCCAAAAGCGCCCTGATATTGTTTCTCCCGGCGGCAACGCTTACGGCGAAGAAATGACAGCAACTTGCTTGCGCGACATGGATTACTACCTGCGTTTGATCACCTACGGAATCGTAGCTGGCGACATTACTCCGATCGAAGAAATCGGTATTGTCGGCGTCCGCGAAATGTACAAATCTCTGGGCACCCCGATTGAAGCCGTCGCCGAAGGCGTTCGCGCTATGAAAAATGCAGCAAGTTCGCTGCTGTCTGGAGAAGACGCTTCCGAAGCTTCCTCTTACTTCGACTACGTTATCGGTGCGATGCAGTAAGGAATTTCGATTTTAGGTTTTCGATTTTAGATTGAAAAATTGGGGGTTGCCGGCAACAAGCTAACAGCTTTTGCAGATAACCAACTATTTAAAAATCTCAAATCCCCAATCCCAAATCCCAAATTCTAGCTCCAAAATTGGACTGACTCAGCCACTTTCTAGGAAACAAGACAACCATGCAAGACGCAATTACCGCCGTTATCAATTCCTCTGACGTTCAAGGTAAGTACCTCGACATCAGCGCTCTAGACAAGCTCAAGAACTACTTTGCTTCTGGCGAACTGCGCGTCCGCGCCGCTACAGCCATCAGCGCCAATGCAGCCACAATCGTCAAAGAAGCAGTTGCTAAGTCTCTGTTGTACTCTGACGTAACTCGTCCCGGCGGCAATATGTACACCACTCGTCGTTATGCAGCTTGCATCCGCGACTTGGACTACTACCTCCGCTATGCCACCTACGCTATGCTAGCTGGCGACCCTTCCATCCTCGATGAGCGCGTGCTCAACGGTTTGAAAGAAACCTACAACTCCTTGGGCGTGCCCATCGGTTCTACCGTACAAGCAATCCAAGCAATGAAAGAAGTCACCGCCGGTTTGGTCGGTTCTGACGCTGGTAAAGAAATGGGCGTCTATTTCGACTACATCTGCTCTGGCTTGAGCTAAGACTCAGGAAGAAGGAAGAAGGAAGAAGGAAGGAAGAAGAAGAAATAACATTTATTTCTTGCCTCTTTTAACTTTTAACTTTGGACTTGTTACCTTTGGCTTTGAAAAGAGGTCAGGGAAGTTGAGAGTGATTGCTAGACCGTCAAAGGCTTGTCGAGAAAGCCCGACGAGTTTTAACGAGCTAGTTTTGACTCCTAACTCCCTGCCTTCAATCTTTAAAAAATCCATCTAATAATCTGTAAACCTACTCAGGAGTTAGTTTCCCATGAGAATGTTTAAGGTGACTGCTTGCGTCCCCAGTCAAACTCGCATCCGCACTCAGCGCGAATTGCAAAATACCTATTTTACTAAGCTCGTTCCTTACGACAACTGGTTTCGGGAACAGCAAAGAATTATGAAAATGGGCGGCAGAATTATTAAAGTGCAACTGGCTACGGGTAAGCCCGGTGCTAATACCGGTCTACTTTAAGAGCCGAAGCTGGATTAGTAGAGGGGTAAGAGGTCGCGATGACCTCTTTTTTGTTGTTATTTTAAAGGAAGAATGTCCAGGGTTGTTAATTTAACCATTGACAAATATTTCAATAAGCAGAAAGTATAACTGCGATTATCGCTAACAAAACAGCAAGCATTTGTGGTAATGTAATAGCCTCTTTCAAGAATAAAGACGATAATAATATAGTAATCAGCGGGTAGATAGACGTAACACTCACTACATTGGCAACTTCACCTTTGCCAAGGGCTATAAAAAATACTAATGATGCCACAGTGCCACAAACGCCAACTAACATGGCAAACAAAATTCCCCTAACATCTCCCTCAAAACTAAAATTATTAGTTTGGATAATAATAAATAAAGTAGTTAAAATAGCGCCAATTGCTTCATAAAGAAAAGCAGTTTTGTAGTCAATATATTTAGTCGCTAAATTGCCAAAAAATCCCCACAAACCATATAATAGCGAGCAGATTAATGCGTAAATTAACCAATCTGGTACTTTAGCCATCTTTGTTAGAGTTTATTGAGATCATTCTAAAATCCTATGGCTAATGACATTCGACGCTTCATTCCATTTTTTGACCCTAGCGCGTCTCAATGGGCCGCTGAGGCCCGCTGGCTGAGGTGGCTGACTTTTCTGTGGCTGTTTGTCGGGCTGACAGCATTGTTTTCGGCTTCCTATCCCATTGCAAATTCAGAATTTGGAGACGGCCTTTATTATTTTAAACGACAGCTAATCGCAGTGGCGATCGGGCTGGCAGGTTTTAACTTGATGGTGTACTCCCCCCTACGCTACCTGCTGAAAACAGCTCAGTTAGGAGTCCTGTTGCTGCTGGGATTGCTCTGGTTGACCTTAATTCCGGGAGTGGGAACCACCGTCAACGGGGCGACTCGCTGGATATCTCTGGGCCCGGTGCCGATTATTCAACCTTCTGAGTTGATCAAGCCGTTTTTGGTTCTCCAAAGCGCCCGTATTTTCGGCAACTGGTCCCGGTTGACGAATAAAGTTCGCTTAACTTGGCTGGGAATTTTCGGTGCAATGCTGTTGGGAATTTTGTTACAGCCGAATTTGAGTACCACGGCTTTGTGCGGGATGACTTTGTGGTTGGTGGCTTTGGCGGCGGGCTTGCCTTACTTGCAGTTGGGCGCAACGGCTATGGGGGGAATGCTTTTGGCGGTTTTAAGTATTAGTTTTAGGGAATATCAGCGCCGCCGGATTATGTCTTTTCTCAATCCTTGGGCTGATCCGATGCAAGACGGCTATCAATTGATTCAAAGTCTTCTGGCTGTCGGTTCTGGGGGCATTTGGGGTGTGGGTTTGGGGATGTCGCAGCAAAAGTTATTTTATCTGCCGATTCAGTACAGCGATTTTATTTTTGCTGTGTTTGCTGAGGAGTTTGGTTTGGTGGGATGTTTCTCACTGTTGCTGATGTTGGCAACTTACGCTACCGTCGCTTTGAGGGTGGCGACGCGGGCCCGGAATATTGAGAGTCAGTTGGTGGCGATTGGGGTGATGGTGGTGATGGTGGGACAGTCGCTGCTGAATATTGGGGTGGCGACGGGGGTTTTGCCGACTACGGGTTTGCCGCTGCCGTTTTTTAGTTACGGGGGCTCCTCGATGTTGGCGAGTTTGTTGTTGTCGGGTTTGCTGATTCGGGTGGCTAGAGAGAGTTCAGAGGCTGATGTGGTTTCTTTGGATGGCCTCCGTGGAAAGTCGGGAAAGCCGAAGTTACGATCGACCAACGGCACTGCACAAACCGAATAATTTGTCAAATTATTTCCTAAACGCGCGGATAACTAGAAACCGGGTTTTTTAACCACAATATTTGCTTGAAACCTTGAATCTGGGTCAAAAAACCCGGTTTCTTTATCTTCTGCTGCGGTATCATTCCGAGCGATCGACTATTTGCGCCCGTCACCCTTATTTGGCGGTTCTTCTTGTTGTTCTTGAGGTTTAGCTGTGATATCAATCAATTCTTTTTTGTCTGGTTGCGGTGTTTCTGGAGTTGAGTTAGCCATTGAGTTTTTCCCTAAATAGATGCACCGCTTAATGATATCTTTTCCGGCTACAAATGTGTTGCTGTAGATAGTGGGAGGAAAATCTAGACAGACAATTCTGATGCAATTAGATTTGAGCTTTAATATTAGACAGCATTATGTAAATGCAAATGGCTGTCGCTTGCTATACTGCTGGAGGGTTGCAGCCAAACAAATCCGATGTGGAAGCTATTAAATGCCGAGATGGCGCTCTCGATTGATTAACCCTTGCTGCTGCAATTTTCCCAGCATTCGCGTTACTTTTACCCGCGTCGTGCAAATCGCATTAGCAAGATCTTGATGTGTCAAGCGGATATTCAAACCAGAGGCGACTCAAAAGTTATGAAACTGCAAAAAATTGGATTGTCGGGACTCATATCAATCTTAGCGGCGCTGACTGTAGGTGAGTTTCGATTTATCCCTAATTCTCAATTTAAAATCATCAATTCTCAGGCATTGGCTCAAACCCAAGCTCAGCGGAAAGCCGAAGCAGACCGACTGTTCAATCAAGGGATTGAGCAGTATAAGATTAGTCAATTTCAAGCTGCATTGCAGTCTTGGCAACAGGCACTAATAATTTATCGAGAAATTAAAGAGCGCCAAGGTGAAGGGGGGGCTCTGGGAAATCTGGGAAATGCTTACCGTAACCTCGGCGACTACGCCAAAGCCATCGAGTACGCTCAGCAACAGTTGGCGATCGCCCGAGAAATTAAAGACCGCCAAAGCGAGGGGAAAGCTTTGGGAAATCTGGGACTTGCTTACTATTCCCTCGGCGACTACGCCAAAGCGATTGAGTACCAACAGCAGTGGTTGGCGATCGCGCAAGAAATTAAAGACCGCCAAAGCGAGGGGAAAGCTCTGGGAAATCTGGGAATTGCTTACTTTTACCTCGGCGACTACGCCAAAGCGATTGAGTACGCTCAGCAACTGTTGGCGATCGCCCGAGAAATTAAAGACCGCCAAAGCGAGGGAATAGCTTTGGGAAATCTGGGAATTGCTTACCTTTCCCTCGGCGACTACGCCAAAGCGATTGAGTACGAACAGCAGTTGTTGGCGATCGCCCGAGAAATTAAAGACCGCCAAAGCGAGGGGAAAGCTTTGGGAAATCTGGGACTTGCTTACATAAACCTCGGCGACTATGCCAAAGCGATTGAGTACGAACAGCAGTTGTTGGCGATCGCCCGAGAAATTAAAGACCGCCAAAGCGAGGGAATAGCTTTGGGAAATCTGGGAAATGCTTACTATTTCCTCGACGACTACGCCAAAGCGATTGAGTACGAACAGCAGTGGGTGGCGATCGCGCGAGAAATTAAAGACCGCCAAAGCGAGGGGAAAGCTTTGGGAAGTCTGGGAAATGCTTACCGTAACCTCGGCGACTACGCCAAAGCGATTGAGTACCAACAGCAGCAGTTGGCGATCGCCCGAGAAATTAAAGACCGCCAAAGCGAGGGGATAGCTTTGGGAAGTCTGGGAATTGCTTACTTTTACCTCGGCGACTACGCCAAAGTGATTGAGTACGCTCAGCAGCAGTTGGCGATCGCGCGAGAAATTAAAGACCGCCAAAGCGAGGGGAAAGCTTTGGGAAGTCTGGGATATGCTTACTATTCCCTCGGCGACTACGCCAAATCGATTGAGTACGCTCAGCAGGTGTTGGCGATCGCCCGAGAAATTAAAGACCGCCAAAGCGAGGGGGCCGCTTTGGGAAATCTGGGAAATGCTTACTATTCCCTCGGCGACTACGCCAAAGCCATTGAATACGCTCAGCAGTATTTGGTGAGCGCCCGAGAAATTAAAGACCGCCAAAGCGAGGGAGCAGCTTTGGGAAATCTGGGAATTGCTTACCTTTCCCTCGGCGACTACGCCAAAGCGATTGAGTACGAACAGCAGTTGTTGGCGATCGCCCGAGAAATTAAAGACCGCCAAAGTGAGGGAACTGCTCTCAACAATCTGGGACGTGCTCTTTACAAATCGGGCAATCTCCCAGCAGCCGAGACCAGGCTACTTGATAGTATTAAAGCTTCGGAATCTCTGCGTGCTGGATTAGACGATGCCAATAAAGTGTCAATCTTTGAAACGCAAACTAACCCCTACGCCAATTTACAACAAGTCCTCATTGCTCAGAAAAAAACTGATGAGGCTTTAGAAATTGCCGAGCGGGGTAGAGCCAGAGCTTTTGTCGAGTTATTGGCATCTCGCCTTGCCCCATCTGCCTCTGTCCCAACTACTATCAACCCGCCCAATATCCAGCAAATTAAACAAATTGCTAAAGAGCAAAACGCTACCATCGTCGAATATTCAACTATTAGGAATGAAGCCCTTTATATTTGGGTCATCAAGCCAACTGGCGAAATCATCTTTCGCTCAGTTGACCTCAAATCTCTTAAAATCAATCTACCCTCCACCACCGAAGAAACAAGAGTATCTGCTGCTACCGGGACGAGAGGATTAAACGAGCAAGATACCGCCATAGCTGAGATGATTCGCGGCACTCGCGATTCTCTGGGTGTGTCCGGGGACATTGGCAATCTACAAGCAGCTAATCCCCCTAATTTTACCCCTGCTACTTCTCGCATAATTTACCCCAAATTACAGCAAAGCTATCAAATATTCATTCAACCAATTGCCGATCTTTTACCCGCAGATCCGAAGGCTCAGATCGTCTTAATTCCCCATAAATCCCTGTTTTTAGTTCCCTTTGTCGCCTTACAAGATCCGAGGGGTCAATATCTGATTGAAAAACATACGATCCTCACCGCTCCCGCCATTCAAATTTTGCAGTTAACCCGCCAATCACGGCAAAAAAATCGACAACTTTCTATCCAAACTAACTTAGTTGTCGGCAATCCAATTATGCCCCTAATTGGCAACCCGCCGCAGCAATTGCCTGCCTTACCGGGCAGCGAAAAAGAAGCAATTACAATTGCCCAACTTCTGAATACCCAAGCAATTACAGGCTCTCAAGCGACTAAAGCAGCTATTACTCAACAGATGTTAAAAGCCAGGATTATTCATATAGCAAGTCACGGTTTACTCAATGAAGTGAAGAGGCGAGATTTACCGGGAGCTATTGCCCTTGCTCCATCAGGAAATGATGACGGACTGTTGACTTCGAGCGAAATCTTGGATTTAAAATTAAATGCTGAATTAGTGGTATTAAGTGCTTGCAATACTGGCAGAGGAAAAATCACAGGTGATGGTGTGCTTGGATTATCTCGTGCTTTAATTAGTGCTGGAGTTCCTAGTATTATCGTTTCTCTGTGGTTAGTGTCCGATGAGCCGACAGCGGAATTAATGGCAGAATTCTATCGCCAGTTACAGCTAAACCCGAATAAAGCTCAAGCTTTGCGACAAGCGATGCTGACGACAATGAAGATGCACCCAAATCCGCAAGATTGGGCCGCGTTTACGCTGATTGGCGAAGCAGAATAAGATTTTTTTCTGCGTTTGCTACACTGCTTGAGGGTTGCAGCCAAACAAATCGGAGGTGGACGCAAAAACATCTTTGTTAAGTATTAAATGCCGATCGCCATCTCGACTGATTAACCCTTGCTGCTGCAATTTTCCCAGCATTCGCGTTACTGTTACCCGCGTCGTGCAAATCGCATTAGCAATATCTTGATGTGTCAAGCGGATATTCAAACGAGTTCCCTCAATCACAGGCTGACCGAAGTCCTGTTGCAATAATAGCAGTAGCTGATACAAACGGTCATCTACTCGTCGCTGTCCGGCGATCGCCAAAATTGCTTCCATTTGCCGCAGCCGTCGTACCATTTGAGGCAGCAACTCGTGAGACAATTGAGGAGAAGCTTCGATTTCCACCATAGAATACCACATCAAATAAATATCTGATGTCGCCGTAGCTCGGTAAGTCTGCAAGCTTGTCAACCACAAACCGAAGCACATCGAAGGCCCAACCCAACCCAAAAGTCCTTCTTCCCCTGTTGGATAAAGCGTGCTCAGTTGTGCTAAACCTTGACACACTCGCCAAAGGCCTTGCGACATCAAAGGAATGGTTTCGCCCTTGGCATAAAAATGCAAGTTTCGGCTCGCTCCTGTGTTATGCTGGATTTCCGCTAAAACTGCTTTGGATGTTGGTGGCATATCGCTTATTTCCAGCTAAAAAACATTTGTCTGAGACCTACGCCTCTCACTCTAGCCGGCCAAGGTAAAGGTTTGGCGATCGTCTGGTTAGCGCCAAGATAAGCTTTAGTTGTTAGTTGTTAGTCATTAGTTGTTAGTCATTAGTTGTTAGTTATTATAAAATGAGTGATAACAGGGTGGATTAGGGAAAACATACCCTTTATCAAAAAGGTGAATTACAAGTTGAGATTTTAGATTGGGAGATGGAGGGATTTAGAGATTGAGGGATCTATACCTCATCTTTATGAGAACATCTATAAATGCACTCGTTATGGCGGACATATTAAATAAATATTTAAGTGGAAGAATTAATCAGAATATTTGTTGAAAAATAGTTGTTGATCAAGGTTTTATAGAAAACAAAGGCGATTTCTGAAGTTCGATCGCACTCCCAGGCCCGCCGAGTCAACTGCTGCGGCAACCTTCAAGAACTTCTAAAATAGTTTAATAGAAGTATCAAAAGAGAAAAGTAAGGTTTTTCATGGCCGATCAATTAATTCGCGCTACAGCCGCAGAGGGCGGAATTCGCGCTGTAGGTGTCATTTCCACCCGCCTCACCGAAGAAGCAAGACAGCGGCACAAGCTCTCCTACGTCGCTACAGCAGCCCTCGGCCGCACGATGTCGGCGGGGCTGTTACTCGCCTCCAGCATGAAACGCCCCGAATCGAGAGTCAATATTCGCATCAAAGGAGATGGGCCCCTGGGCGGGCTTCTGGTGGATGCGGGACTTGATGGAACAGTTCGAGGTTATGTGGACAATCCCGAAGTGGAATTGCCGCCCAATGCTAAAGGCAAACTCGATGTCGGCGGAGCAATAGGTGACGGTTATTTGTACGTGGTGCGGGATGTTGGATACGGCTTCCCTTACTCAAGTACGGTAGAATTGGTTTCCGGCGAAATTGGCGACGATCTGACTCACTATTTGGCAACCTCGGAGCAGACGCCTTCGGCTCTGGTTGTGGGGGTGTTTGTGGGGGCGGGCGGGGTACAAGCGTCTGGGGGTGTGCTGTTGCAGGTTCTGCCGAAGGCGGCAACGGACGAAAAACTGGTGCAAACTTTAGAATCTAGAGTGGCTGGACTGTCGGGCTTTACGCCGCTGCTGCGATCGGGCAAAACGCTGCACCAGATTCTCGAAGAGTTATTGGGAGATATGGGGCTGGAAATTTTCCCGGAAACTCAGATGGTGCGCTTTCACTGTGGCTGTTCGTTCGATCGAGTTTTGGGAGCTCTGAAAATGTTGGGCGAAGCGGAACTCCAAGACATGATCGAAAAAGATGGTGGGGCGGAGGCTACGTGCCATTTCTGCAATGAGGTTTATCAAGCTAACAGCGACCAACTTGCGGAACTAATCGACGATTTGCGATCGAACTCCGGTTCTTGAGACGATAATGTGTAATTGGCTCTATTGAGTGCGAGTTAGGGATGACGGCCTTGACCAATTGCCAATTACGCATTATCAATTACCTAATCACAAAATTTTGATTTTGGCGGTTTGGCGATCGGCTCTTGTAGTCTTTCGCCTGCTGGAGTATTTAAAAGTGATGGATACATTCTATAAAGTAGTCAATAGCAGCGATCGCTGTTTTGAAATCATTAAGACAGGCTGGTTGTTGTTGGTGGTGAGGATATGAGTCAAGAGCGCAAAACACCAGGCCGTTGGTCTGCATCAGAATCCTTGGAGTCAACAAAGGATTCTTCGTCGCTGGTGCGGGTACCAGCAAGGAAAAACCGGGCTGAACGACTTAAAGAGATCCGAGAATTGGTTACTTCGGGAAAACTGCCGGGAGGGCATCTGGAACTACCGCCGAATTTGTCTGGGGAAAACTCGCAGCCACTGGGGGAACCCAATCAGTTGTGGCGGAACTGGTCGAATAAGTGGCAGTTTTGGCTGGCGCTGAGTTTGATGCTCTTGGTGGGTATGGGGTTTGTGGCAATTGCGTCTTTGCTCAACCTGACATCGCAGTCGAATTGCTCAAAGATTTTTTGGCCGACGGCTTCTGCTAATGATCGCTTTTTTTGTGCTCAAGAAGCAGCAAGCAAGCGGACGGCGGATGATTTGCTCAGGGCGATCGAATTAGTGAATGCTTTGCCACAAGACCATCCACTGCGGCCGAGAATCAACACTCAAATTGAGCGGTGGTCGGAGGATATTCTCAGGCTGGGAAATGCTACTTTCCAAGAAGGAAAGCTGGAGGAGGCGATTGCGCTCGCTCGTAAGGTTCCTAAAAACGTTCCCGCTTACCCGACGGTGGAAAAGCAGATTGAAAAGTGGCAGTCGATATGGAGCGATGCAGAGAAAATTTACCGCACCGCTGAAGACCACTTGCGTAAGGAAGAGTGGGGGCTGGCTTTCCGCCAAGCTACTCTGCTTTTGGATTTGGGAAATACTTTCTGGGAATCGGCTAAGTACGAGGAATTGACTAAGCTAATTCAGACGACTCGGGCTGAGGGCAATAAGTTGGTAAAAGCCCGGAACAAAGCCTCCGAGGGAGGTCTAGACAATCTGGTGATGGGGATTAAGCTGGCTCAGGGAATTGGTCAAAACAGTTATTTGTATCAAGCTTCCAATAAGGCGATCGCGGAATTTAGCAAGAAAATTTTGGAGATCGCCCAAAAACGATTGCAGGCTGGGGATTGGCAGGAGGCGATCGCGATCGCTAACAAGATTCCCGACGCTGCAAATTTAAGGGGACAAGTTGAGGATTTTAATCAGTTGGCGAATGCTACTTCTCAGGCTTCGACTGGCTCTGTTGAGGGTTTCTCGAAGGCGATCTCTATCGCTCAAACTTTGAAGTCCGGCCGCCCTTTATACAAACAAGCTCAAGATTTAGTCGGCCGCTGGCAACAAGAAATGGCTGATGTGAAAGTTTTGGATTTGGCAAGCAGGCTGGCGGCGCCTGGTGGGGTAAATGATTTGAGGGCTGCGATCGCGCAATTGCAAACAGTCCCGGAATCAAATCCCCGCGCTTCGGAAGTTCGCAGTCAAATTAGTAGCTTGAGCCGTCAAATCGAGCTGATGGAAGACAGTCCGTATTTGCAAAGAGCGAACGATTTGGCAAGTACGGGCGATCCGAATGCTCTGGAAGCGGCCGTTGCTCAAGCTTCTCGGATCGGTCAAGGTAGAGCGCTTTACGTGGAAGCTCAAACCAAAATTCAAGCTTGGATCGAGAGGAGACAGCGGCTTGTTGACCAGCCGTTTTTGGATAGAGCTCAGCAGCTAGCGGCGGTGGGCAATTTGGCGGGGGCAATTGAGATGGCCCGCCGGATTCGCTCGGGACGGGCGCTTTATGAGGAAGCTCGATCGAACATTCGGACTTGGGAGGCTCAATTTCAGGGCGACCAAGATTTGCAGAAGGCCCGTCAGGCTGCCCGAGCGGGGACTGCGGAGGCTCTGGAAACAGCAATTGGGCTGGCCCTTCAGGTGCCTGAGTCGAGTTCGCTGCGGTGGCAGGCGAGTGAGGCGATTGATGAGTGGAGCCAGCGGATTTTGGCGCTTGGTGTGGAACAGTCGTCGTCGGATCTGGCTGGGGCGATCGCAACTTTGAAGAAGATTCCTTCGGGCACTCGGGCTTTTGAGCAAGCTCGATCGCAAATCGAAGTTTGGGAGGAGTCGCTGAATCCTCCGAAGGCTGAATCTCCCCCTCCCGAACCGCCGGAAACTGAGCCTCCGACCAGTTCTGGCAGTCGCTAGGTTTGAGGGTGAGAAGCTGCTACCTAATATCTTTACTTATCTGTACAAGCAAGCGTTAATTTGTACAGATTTTTTGGGGTTTTAGTCTTTATTAAAAATGAATATCATAAATAATTGTGGTATGTTTAAGAAATAACTATTTTGAGAAACCAGATAGGTACTTTATTTAGCCAAAAAGAGCGAAATTACTGCACAGTAGAAGATTCACATCTGGATGCTTTTATTGCAGTGATAGTGAAATTATCCAAGAAGCATGGCATTAGTGTCGCAGAAGTTATAGCTGCAAAGGAAGTGCTTGAAAGTGAACGAAAGAACGATCTTTATGTAAGGAATGGCGATGCTTTTGATGAACAGATTGCTGGCTTTGGTGAGCTACTGCAACAACTCATTTCCGCGATAGAAAATTGGCAGTCTGATACATAAAACTATTGTGATAAATTTAAGGTAGAAAGAAAGGGTTAAAGTTTATGGCAGTCGATCTGGTTTGAGATAGCCGCTCGTTAATTGCCAATTTTCAACAAACAGAAGACCCCGAACCCGGACTTATTAAAGAAGCCGGGGATATAACCGCGAACACATTTTAGGTGTAAAAGGTG
The DNA here is from genome assembly GCF_036701485.1 of Microcoleus sp. Pol11C3. NCBI lineage: Bacteria > Bacillati > Cyanobacteriota > Cyanophyceae > Oscillatoriales > Microcoleaceae > Microcoleus > Microcoleus sp. Pol11C3. The sequence goes on from NZ_JAUBQW010000014.1 coordinate 44,159, forward strand.
CTTTTTTCTATGCTTGCAATCCAATTAAAATGACTAATTCCAGAGCCTAAACATCCGCCGGATTTAGGTGCATCATTGCCCAAGTGGTGTAAGTGCCGATCGGACTCCAAAGTATGTAAGGCAGCAATAACAGGGCGGCAGGCTCGGAAACTGGCAACACAGTTAAAGCTAGGATTACGCTTAAAATAGCGCCCGTTCCGCCGATTATTGTGCCGACTTTTAGGCTCCTAACTTTGCACATAACCGAGGTGTAAGACATAGTTACTATTTCTAAAAGCAGGTACAAACCCATTCTCAGCCAAGTCTCCTGAGTTCCCGGTTCTTTTTCCCAAACAATCACTGCTGACCAAGCTGCACAAATAAAAATTACTGTCCAAATTAGGGGAATTGCTTTTTCAAATACTAGCCATCTCGGACGCTGCAAGCGGTTGAACCATTGGATGTCGCTGGGCGGGATGAAGTTAGCTGCTAGTGCTACTATCAAGGCGACGCCTCCAATTACCATCCAGGATTTAATCATGTTTTTACCTTGGGCGAGGTTGACAGGTTCACTTCAATAGATATTATCTCTAATTTTGGCGATCGCGCAATCTGTCCCTAGTTATATTAGGTTTGGTTTCGTCGCGAAACCCAACATCAGTTGAAAAGTAATTTAGACTTCTGGGAAATCTCAATTTATTTTCTTCTATTCTGTTTCATAATATAAAAAATGTGACTCTTGCTGCCTCCCCTTGAAAAGGGGAGGGTTCGGGTCTGCTTTTCAGTAAAATTGACCAGTAAATTGAACAAAAAGTCTCTTAGTCTTTCAAAAAAATCGGCGACTAGCCGAGCCGATGATGCTGTTCTAATTCTAAACTAGAGTCATTCTCTTTTTTGGGAACCAGAAGCGTATTTTCGCTGCTCGGTTGCAACACGGCTTTAATCACTTGGAGAAAACGGTTAGGCTTTTTGGTTTGACCGTTGAGAGTCCGCCGATCTTGCACTTTTTTAGAAAGGTGCCTCATCACAGATAAATCGAGTTCATCGATGAAATGGTCGGCGATACGTTCTCCCATTAAATCAATAGCTTCAGCATACTGATCTGTCAGCGTTTCTATGGCATCATAAGCTTCGTCAGCAACTTGACTTGCTACTGTTTTATTTTGGTCGCCTGATGTCTGGGAATTGCTGCGGCGCCGGTCTAAAAGACTTTGGTAATCCGCAATGCTCATTCCCAAATTGTAGAGATGGTGGTGAGCGTGATCCATCAAATCTACTTCACTCGGATAGAAGAAACCACGAGTGCTGTTAATGCCGTGCAGTTTTGCCCAACGCCGCAGATTTGTCTCATCTTGCAGTTCGTATCGCTCCAACATTTGAGCTGTGTTCAGCTCTACTTCTGGCGTAACTTTGAAATCGCTCATCGGTAAATCCTCGCTGGTGAGTAAATAAATAAAATTGAAACTTAGAATCTGTGATTTGCGTACAGTCTGAAAATGATCATCAATCCTGTGACGGTATTGAGGGAAGTCTTGCGGGCATTTGCTAGCCGTCGATCGTGCGATCGTGCGATCGAGTCAGAGGATTTCAGGGTAGGGTACTTTTGGGCTTTGTCTCGATCGCATCCGGGAGCAAGCACACTGGGTTAATAATATAGCTGATTTAAGGTTTCAACAACCGTTAAAAATAGTAAAGTTTGATTTTTGGGCTTGAATTTTTAGTAAGGTTGAGCTATAATATTCTCAATAACCGTGCAATTAGTAATTTTAGTAGTTGCAAACGAGATTCTTAGTATGCCTGTATACGATTATTTGTGTCCCGAAAACAACCAGCAGTTAGAAGTTTCGCACAGCATGAACCTGGAAGTTTCGACTTGGGGTAAACTGTGCGAGTTGGCTAAGTGCGAACCCGGGGATACTCCCGCAGATGCTCCGGTACGGCGCCTGCTGAGCGCTCCGAGGTTGATGAAGCCGACATCCGACACCGATTATAAAAATTCTGGTTTCAGCAAGTACGTGAAGCGGGATGAAGGGGTTTATGAAAATGTCACGGCTAAGGATGGTGAAAGCCGTATTGTCAATCGAGATGGCAAGCCGCTTAAAGACTGAGAACCGACAATAATCAAGTTTTCAGTTGAGTGAATTACAGATATTGTGGGTGGGGACACGGCAGTGCCGTGTCCTGTATTTCATCCGATTGACAACTGCTATATTATTCAGATTATATTATTCCGATGCAGAGGGACACAAAACGATCCACCGGACATAATATTATTGACCAAACCAATCTTTCATTTTTTGTTTAGCTTGTTGTTTAGTATCAGCATTAATGTATACTGAAACAGTAGCTATTGCCGCCAGCAATACTCCCAAATCGTCTGTAAATCCGATGCCGACTAATATATCAGGAATGGCATCGACAGGAGATATAAAATAGGTCAAAGCTCCAACTACAACTCCTTTTGCCCAAGCAGGCACGTTTGGGTTCTGAGCCGTATAGTAGAGAATCAAAGCTTTTTCAACTACTTCTCTTCCTGCGGTTAAAGCAAAGTTTTTAAGTTTAGTCCAAAAACTTTCATCTGAATAGTTAATTTTGGGGTTGCTGAGGTTTGTTGTGGTTCCTTTCCGGTCGATCAAATCGAGAGTAATGCCCTTAGTTTTAAGCTGGGAAACAGCAGAATTGAAGGATGCTGATGCCTGATTTTTATTAGGGGCAACCTCCCGTATTTGTTTCATGTCTGCGATGAATTCCTGCATGGCTTGGATTTGCAAGTCGGAAACCGCCAGCAGTTTTTTTGCGGATTGGATCGCCTCGCTTTCTGCAGGATGCAGCGTCTTATTTGCCCCAGCAATGTTAATTAAAAAATACATGACTCCCAAACGCAGCGGTTCTTCTGACTTGCTGATTATTTGCAAACAGTCGCTGAGTGATGGGGGACTGGCTGTGTAGGATTGGATTTGAGTCTTTGCAGAGTCAGAAAATTTGTCTAAATTTATGGTTTTAAACAACAAATCTAGTTCGTCAATATCAACGGCACCATCGGCGGCTGCGATCGCAAACAAAGAACCATAAAAAGCTAAAAGTTCGCTTTCTGAGGATGTGGCAAAAATATCTCTCTCGGACACGATGCTACTCCGATTGATAACGACGCTTTGCATTTTACCACAAAAATCAGCGCGCCATAATTTCCGAAATCGGCAATAATTTGAGAGAGCATGACACAATGGAGAATTTTTTATGAAAGTTGCGATCGTCGGCTGCGGCTATGTGGGTACTGCGACAGCCAAACATTTACGCGGCAAATCTGATTGTACCGTGACGGCGACAACTACCACGGCGACGCGAGTAGTTGAGTTGGAGGGTGTCGCGCAGCGGGTAGCCGTGCTCAAAGGAAATGACAAAGATGCGATCGCCTCTGTGCTGCAAGAACAAGATGCTGTTATGCTGTGCGTTGGTGCTCCAAATCCTCATGCTTATCGGGAAAGTTATTTAGATACTGCGACAACTTTAGTATCGGTTTTACAGCAGATATCCACAGTAAAGCAGGTTATTTATACGGGTACTTATTCTGTGTATGGCGATCGCCAAGGTGAATTGGTAAATGAAGATTCTCCAGTTGCGCCGGCTAATCCAAACGGTGAAATTCTCGCAGAAACAGAACGGGTTTTATTAGCAGCATCTAGTCCCAATCTTCAAGTCTGCATTCTCCGTTTGGGAGGAATTTATGGGCCTGGGCGAGAATTAGTTAAAATCTTTAGCGGCTGGGCTGGGAGCACTCGTCCCGGTAGGGGGGAAGATGTTACTAATTGGGTGCATCGGGATGATATTGTTGGGGGGTTAACCTTTGCTTTGGAAAATCGATTGCAGGGAATTTACAATTTAGTCGGGGATGTGTCGCTATCCAGTGGTGAATTGCTCGATCGCATTTTTGAAACTCACAATCTGCCTAAAGTTTCTTGGGATGGAAGTCCTAGCGTGCGGCCTTATAATGCGAGGGTGTCGAATCTAAAGATTAAGGCGGCTGGTTATCAGTTTGTTCATCCTGAGATTAGGGAGTTTTAGTTAATTGGGCGCAGCACCTAATAATGCAGGATGCACACTACGCACCTTGCTAGAGAATATTATATTTTCCCTTTAACCCAAGTTCTAAAGGATTTCAGCAAAGCAATTTCTCCTATGGTTTGAGTGCGAGTGAAAAACCCAGCCATTTCTGCTACCGATACAAAGGGAAAAGCAATACTAAAGTCGCGCTCAATATATTCAGTTTCTACCAACTGATAAAATCTCAAAACTCGCCCGTTATATAGCCAGAGTTCCGGGACGCGAAGTGCGGAGTAAATGGCCAACTTATCAACTGAACTGCTGGTAATATCTATTTCAATTGCTAAGTCTGGCGGTGGGGCAGTTTCTAAATCTAGTTCTTGCCTGCCTCTAACTGCTGCTTCATTTTGGATATAATAACAGTTATCTGGTTCTATGCCTTTTTTGGCATTTTTGAGTTTGAGAGTAGTTGAGCCAGCACTTTTAATTTCAATGTCGAGTTCTTCTGCTAAAGCAAGGATGAAATTACCGAAATTGCTCTTGTAGTTCTCATGTTCAAATAGTGGCGCCCTAATTTCCAGTCTCCCTTCATCGTAAGCTATGCGATAACCTCGCTTATCGCCTATTTCTTTGAGCAACGTTTCAAAGGTTGACCAGCTAATGTTTTCTAGCAGTGTTCTCTGTTCGGCTAAACTTGAAGTAGTAGCAATCATCTCAAAATCTCCTTGAGCTGAGAAAACTCTAGTTTTATTTTACCACAGGCTAAGATACTATCTCGAAGGGCTATTTCCTACGGGATAGCTGCGCTTCACGCTCTTTTTTTTACCGCAGATGCAGGTAGATTGATATCGATATTTTGTTGTGTTGGGATTGGGGGTGTGATCATTGGTGACAAGTTAAGACTCTGTTTCATTTGTCAACCAGTAATAATACTCAGAAAGTTGCTGGTTTAGGAGTAGAAAATTCGCGATTTGGCGCGAGTTGGCATAAATATGGCGCTCCGCACGATCGCACTCACGCCCAAATCTGTGTTTTCCACCCAAAATCTGAGTAAAATATGAGCATAATTGCTGATTGACAAATGCAACCCGCCGCTTAAATGGTCACGGGTGTGCTCGCCCATCAGTGGTGTTGGAGAAGCTAGCCTGAGCGTGGGACTAGAAAACCTACAGTATTCTGGGTGGTAGCTGACGAAGCATAATTTTATTTAAATACACTTGACAATAAGATTATAATTTTCTATGATTTTATTAATTTCAAAAAGGTACTAAATTCTCATGGCTAAGTTTCTGAAACAGTTGCTAGTTTTTAGTTTAGTCATTTTGTTGGCTTCTTCTTTGTTTATAACGTCTGCTGAAGCAGCAAACCGAAAAGGAAGTACCCGGAAGGGTGGTTCAAACAGTCATGGGAAAGGAAGTCATTACGAAGGTGGACATTTTATTGAACAAGTTAGTAGTTCAATTACTACTAACTTAAAAGGTTATCAGGCGAGTAATTAAGTTTTATTCAATTACTTGGTTGCAGCAAGTAGGGTGGCATTATCCACCCTATTTACTTGGGACATAAAACCCGCAAAAAATGGTTTCGTCTGTGTAGTTCAGATTTCAACCCCCACCTCACAAGCTTATCCCATAATCCCACCAAAAAAGTCGATCGTCTCTTTCAACGCTTTCACAAACACATCAATCTCCTCCCGAGTATTGTAAAAATACAAACTCGCCCGCGCCGTAGATGAAATATTCAAATAGCGGTGCAAAGCTTGCGTGCAGTGATGCCCGGAACGAATCGCCACTCCCTCCTGATCTAACATGGTAGACAAGTCTTGAGGGTGAATTTCTCCGGCTGTAAATGCTGCTAACGCAGCCCTACCTTCGCCGTTGCTGTCTGGCTGCGGCCCGTAAATTTTAATCTCGGGAATTTGCCGCAATTGTTGGAACATATAAGCAGTCAATTCTGCTTCGCAAGCGTGAATCTTATCCATGCCAATGTTACTAAGATAATCGATTGCTGCACCAAGGGCGATCGCCTCGCCGATTGCAGGCGTGCCGGCCTCAAATTTGTGTGGCAAATCGGCATAGGTGGAATAATCGAGAAACACGTCAGCAATCATCTCGCCGCCGCCGAAAAACGGAGGCATTTCTCTCAGCAAGTCCAGTTTACCGTACAGAAAACCGATGCCAGTCGGAGCGCACATTTTGTGACCGGAAGCAACCAGCCAATCGCAATCTATTGCTTGCACATCTACTATCATGTGCGGCACGCTTTGGCAAGCATCTATTAAAACTTTCGCACCGAAACGGTGGGCAATTTCGCAGATTTCTTTGACAGGACTAATGCAGCCTAAAGTATTAGAAACGTGAACGGTTGACACCAATTTAGTTTTATGGGAAATCAGCGTTTTAAACTGTTCCACATCAAACTCGTTTGTTTCGGTTAACTCGACAAACTTCAGCACCGCACCGGTTCTTTGAGCCATCATTTGCCAGGGAACGAGATTGCTGTGGTGTTCCATTACCGACAGGATAATTTCATCTCCGGCTTGCAGATTACTCAAGCCCCAAGAATAAGCAACCAAATTAATCGCTTCGGTGGCGTTGCGAGTGTAAACAATTTCTTGCCGCGACGCGGCATTTACAAAGGCCGCAACTTTGTCTCTCGCACCTTCGTAAGCATCAGTCGCTTTGGCGCTGAGAGTGTGAGCGCCGCGGTGCACGTTTGCATTGTATTGTCCGTAGTAATCACGCCAAGCGTTGAGCACAGCTAGGGGTTTTTGAGAAGTAGCTGCATTGTCTAAATAAACTAGGGGTTTGCCATTTACTTTTTCATTCAAAATTGGGAAGTCGCCGCGAACTTTTGATGCAAGTGTTTTTTCTTGAATAAGTGTCATATTTTTTGAAGTTAATGATTTGTCGTTGGGTGGGGGCGGGTTTACGAGATTGTTGGTTTTAGGCAATTATTATTCGTGAAACCCGCCCCTACAGGCTGTTAAAAATGGTGCAAGATGTGGTACGGACAAAGCACTGCTGTGTCCTCTGTGTCCTCATCTTTATGAGTTATCCTTGGATAGCCATGCAGGTAGAAAGCATTTTCGCCACGCCAATAATTGGCAACTGATTGAGAATTTCGGCCGCAAAAGCATCGATTAGCAAATAGCGGCTTCTTTCTAAATCCAAACCGCGACTTTGCAAGTAGAAAAGTTCATCATCTTCTAATTGACTGACAGTTGCACCGTGGGAACATTTAACGTTGTCGGCGACAATTTCTAACTGCGGTTTGGTATCTACACGAGCTCTTGGCGACAGCAACAAATTCCGGCTCAATTGTCCGGCATCTGTCAATTGTGCGGCTTTGCGAACGAAAACTTTGCCGTTAAATACAGCGCGAGCTTTGTTGCCGACAATGCACTTATGAAGTTGGCGGCTTGTACCATGAGGGTGATTGAAATCGATTAAACTGTGAGTGTCAGATAACTGTTCCCCAAAGGCTACGCTTAAGCCGTTTAAAGTTGTTTCAGTGGCTTCGCCGCGCTGAAAAACTTCTAAATTGTGCCGCGATATTTTGCCTCCCAAGCTGATAGCATGGCAAGTGTAACGGCTATTACGAGATTGTTCGATCGCACTTTTGCCGATATGAAGAACCTCTCCACCTTCCCGCTGCAGCCGAACGTGATTCACAGTGGCGTTTTCGCCGACAACAACATCCGTTACAGCATTCGTAAATGCAGGGACATTACCGATAGTTGCGTAATCCTCAACCAGCGTCACATTGCTTCCAGGCTCAGCTATAACTAAGCAGTGCGGCTGAGACATCGTGGGAGATGCACCGGGCGCTGTCAGGAACAGCAAGTGAATCGGAAGGTCGATCGATATATTGGCCGGCACGAACACCACCGCAGAATCCGCCAAACCCGCGATATTCAGCGCAGTAAACACTTCTGTTTGCTGTTTGTGCTTGCTCAAAACATCGGTGATGCGCGATCGATATTTTTCGGGTACATTGGATAGATTACCTGCGTAAAAGTCGAGCCGCAAATTCGGCAAAACCAACGACTCTACCGTTGACAAATCCGGCGCATAAAAACCGTTGACAAATACCAATCTTAATGGTAAATCATCCCGATTTTTCACAGGCATAATGATATCAGCCAGCTTAACTTTTGACTGATTGCTCTGGGGTATATGAAAAGGAATTTGCAATACCGGCGACAAATCAGTAAAGCGCCATTCTTCATCCCTCACCGTCGGAAAACTCGAAGAAAGCACGTATTCCGTCGCCGCATCCCGCAAATCATACAACCCGTAAGCAGAACTTTCGTTATTAGCTGCGCCCAACTTGCCGCACTGATTCACCAAATCAGTCAAAAACATTTCCCTACTAGCAACTTGCGTATTCATCATCGCGCGCCTACTCCTGCAGCTTCCTCTTCCACAACCCAGTCATAACCGCGCTCTTCCAATTCCAGCGCCAACTCTTTCGGGCCAGTCAAGATAATTCTGCCCGCTTCCATGACGTGAATAAAATCAGGAATAATGTAATTTAGCAACCGCTGATAATGAGTAATCACCAACATCGAATTTTCAGCAGTTGACAACTGATTCACACCACCGGCGACAATCTTGAGAGCATCGATATCCAAACCCGAATCAGTCTCGTCCAAAATAGCTAATTTCGGTTCCAACAGCGCCATTTGCAAAATTTCATTCCGCTTTTTCTCGCCACCGGAAAAACCCTCATTAACGCTACGGCCTAAAAAAGAATCATTCATCTTGACAATATCAAGCTTGTCCTCGATTAAATCTTGGAAATCAAAAGCATCCAATTCTTCCAAGCCGCGATGTTTGCGGTGAGAATTGTAAGCCACGCGCAAGAAATCCAGATTGCTAACGCCGGGAATTTCTAAAGGATATTGGAAAGCTAGGAACACGCCAGCTAAAGAGCGTTCTTCCGGCGCTAATGCCAGCAAATTTTGACCCATAAAAGTAACTTCTCCGCCCGTTACCGTATAAGCAGGATGGCCGGCTAATATCTTGGATAAAGTGCTTTTCCCCGAACCGTTGGGGCCCATAATCGCGTGAATTTCACCCGATTTAATTTCCAGATTCAAACCCTTCAGAATTTGGGTATCTTCGACATCCGCAGTTAAATCGCGGACGGATAGCACCACTTGACTATTTTCAACAATCATCTATTTTTGTCCTTTTCCTCAATGCACTTTACAGTTTTTTCTTCTCGTTCCTAGCCTGTACCCATTGGTGACAATTTAACGTTAAACCGATAGTCCGCCAGGGAATGAATTCCCAGTCTCAAAGCTTAAGTCCTCTGAAGAGGACTGAGAAGAAAACTTTTAAACTCATTAGTCCTCTTTAGAGGACTTTAGCTATTAGCCAGGGAATTCATTCCCTGGCGGACGGTGGGATTAAGTTGTCCCCGATGAACTCGGCCTGGAAGGGTTTCTAGCCCACAAAAATTATCCGACACTTCCTTCGAGTTTCAGACTCAACAGCTTATCAGCTTCCGCCGCAAATTCCATCGGCAACTGATTGAAAACATCTTTACAGAAACCGCTAATCATCATGGAAATAGCATTTTCTGCGGAAATTCCCCGCTGTGCGAAGAAGAACAATTGCTCTTCCCCAATTTTAGAAGTAGAAGCTTCGTGTTCCACTTTAGCAGTGTGGTTCTGCACTTGAATATAAGGGAAAGTATTCGCTTGAGCGTTATCGCCAATCAGCATGGAATCGCACTGAGAGTAATTACGAGAGCCTTTAGCATTCGGTCCCATTTTTACCAAACCGCGATAGCTGTTGGATGAATTTCCCGCAGAAATGCCCTTAGAAATAATCGTGCTGCGAGTGTTTTTGCCAACGTGGATCATTTTGGTTCCGGTGTCAGCTTGCTGTTTGTTGTTTGTCAAAGCTACCGAGTAGAATTCGCCTACTGAGTTATCACCGACTAAAACGCAACTGGGATATTTCCAAGTAATCGCGGAACCGGTTTCTACTTGTGTCCAAGAAATCTTAGAATTGACTCCTTGACACAAACCCCGTTTCGTCACGAAGTTGTAAATACCGCCTTTGCCGTTGGCGTCGCCAGCGTACCAGTTTTGCACAGTGGAGTATTTGATGTCGGCATTGTCCATTGTTACCAATTCCACTACGGCGGCGTGCAGTTGATTGGTGTCAAACATGGGGGCGGTGCAGCCTTCCAGGTAAGAAACTGAGCTGTTTTCTTCGGCGACAATTAGGGTGCGCTCGAACTGGCCGGAATCTCCGTTGTTGATGCGGAAATAGGTTGACAGTTCCATCGGGCATTTGACGCCTTTGGGAATGTACACAAATGAACCGTCGCTGAATACGGCGGAGTTGAGGGCTGCGAAAAAGTTGTCGCCGACTGGTACGACGCTGCCGAGATATTTTTCTATTAGTTCGGGATAATCTTTGACGGCTTCTGAGATGGAACAGAAAATAACACCATCTTTGGCTAACTTTTCTCTAAATGTTGTGGCAATTGAAACGCTGTCGAAAACGGCATCGACGGCAACATTTCCGAGCCGTTTTTGTTCGGATAGGGGAATGCCGAGTTTCTCGAAGGTTTCTAGGAGTGTCGGGTCTACTTCGTCCAAACTGTTGAGCTTTTTGGGCTTTTGTTTGGGCGCGGAATAGTAGATAATTTGTTGGTAGTCGATCGCGGGATAGTTGACGTGGGGCCAGGTGGGCTCGGTCATTGTCAGCCACTTCCGGTATGCTTTGATGCGGAATTGCAGCATGAATTCCGGTTCGTTTTTCTTGGCGGAAATCAGGCGGACTACATCTTCGCTTAAGCCGCGGGGGATGGTGTCTGACTCGATGTCGGTGACGAAACCGTATTTATAGGGCTGGTTGACTAGGGTTGTGACTGTAGAGCTCATTAATTTTGCGCTTTCGAGTGTTCTGGATAAGTCTCTCAAAGATGGCAGACGCTGAACTGTCGGGGGCCGGGCAAGTTCTGGGGACTGCTCTGGGAAGTTAAACAACAGATTTGTTGCTTTAGTATATTTTAAGCTACATTAACAATAGTGATATTGTCAAAGTCAAATAAATAATTTTTTGTGAAGATGATGGAGACCACTCAGCAGACTTCCACGAAACAAGACATCCTGCAATATTTGCTCAAGGGGGGTCAGGGGACGGCTCTTGAGTTGGCGGAGTCTTTGGATATCAGCCCGCAGGCGATTCGCCGTCACTTGAAGGATTTGGAAGCGGAGGGGCTGATTCAGTATCAGTCGGTTCAGGCTGGTATGGGGCGTCCTCAGCACATTTATGAGCTTACCAGTCAGGGGCGCGATCGATTCCCGAATCGTTACGGCGATTTTGCTGTCTCTTTCCTGGATACGTTGGCGGAAACCGTCGGCCGCGAGCAAGTGATTACTATCTTGCGAAAACAGTGGCAACGTAAGGCGACGGAGTATCGGCGGCTGGTGGGTGCGGGTTCGCTGCAAGAGAGGGTGACTAAGTTAATGGAACTCCGCAGGGCTGAAGGTTATATGGCTGAGTGTTATCCTGTAGAATCTGTGGAGGTTGGGATCTGCGATCGCACTGGTTTGGGCGATCGATTTGTGTTGATGGAACACAACTGCGCGATTTCTAATGTTGCTGAAACTTTTCCGAGTGTCTGCGGCAATGAGTTGGAAATGTTTGCGGGGGTGTTGCCGGACTGTACTGTGGAGCGGACTCACTGGATTATTAATGGGGAACACCGCTGCGGTTATTTGATTGCAAGAAGGAAGGAAGAAGCAAGAAGGAAGAAGCAAGAAGGATGAGGGAAGGCATTACACGGATTTTGACGCAGATACACGGATGGGTGTTTTTACCAATTACCAATTACCGACAGCACTACACGAATTTTGACACGGATACACCGATGGGTGTTTTTTGCTTTTACCAATTACCGACAGCACTACACGGATTTTGACACGGATACACGGATAGATGCTTTTACCGATTACCAATAACAAATAACAAATAACAAGTAACTAATAACTATGGAACCGCTAGCAGATTTTTTAAAGCCCGAAGAGTGTGCGGAAGTTGATATGGCGCTGCTGTCGTCGAAGGAAAAGTTTTCGGCGCGGGTGGCAATTTATGCTTTGAGGGTGCTCAAGCAAATTGCTGGGGAGACTGGGAAGCCGGTGGCTGAGGTGACTAATGGGCAGGTGATGGATTGGATTAAGAATGATGAGAGTATTAAAGGGTCGATCGAACTTGATGCGAGTTTTGAAAACTTTTTTACGAATTTGGTGGTGGCGTCTTTGCGGCCGTTGAGGC
>NZ_JAUBQW010000014.1:56581-74911 GCF_036701485.1 Microcoleus sp. Pol11C3
AACTTGATAAGGTAATTAAGTCGAGCGAAAGAGATGCAGCGCATCAAACAAAACGCAGACACAGGATTAAAAGTTTTAAAAGCTTTCCTGGTGCTTATGATGTAATGGAACCACTCCGATCCATCCCGAACTCGGTTGTTAAACGTTGCTATGGCGAAGATACTCGGCGGGTCACTGCCCGGTAAAATAGCTCAGTGCCAGGTTAATAATAAACTAAAGCTCTTTTCCCGCAACAACGGAAAAGGGCTTTAGTTTTTTGGTGAGTTATTAGGCATCTACACCACAGCAAGTCTTGCGCCCTTTGTAGAAATCTCAATATTCTGGGCCAGCAGCAGATTTAGGGTCGATCGAACTTGATGCGAGTTTTGAAAACTTTTTTACGAATTTGGTGGTGGCGTCTTTGCGGCCGTTGAGGCAAATGGCGGCAGAAGCCGAAAGGGCGATCGAACAATTAACAGTTAAGCAGGTCGTGGCCTGGTTTGTGAAGGACGGGAAGATTCGCAGAGAACAAGGTGTCGATGCGGCGTTTTTGGATTTGTGAGTTAAAGGTCGATGGGCAACACTGGCAAATAATACGTCAAACTCGTCTATTGGGGGCTGTTTCGGGCGATCAAAAAAAGTTTTGACGAAGGGGTTGACAGCCTGGGGAAAACTTGATACAGTAATTAAGTCGAGCGAAACAGATGCAGCGCATCAAACTTAACGCAGACACAGGATTAAAAGTTTTAAAAGCTTTCCTGGTGCTTATGATGTAATGGAACCACTCCGATCCATCCCGAACTCGGTTGTTAAACGTTGCTATGGCGAAGATACTCGGCGGGTCACTGCCCGGTAAAATAGCTCAGTGCCAGGTTAATAATAAATTAAAGCTCTTTTCCCGCAACAACGGAAAAGGGCTTTAGTTTTTTGAGGAGTTAGGCGAAAAGAGAAAGTGAATATTACAACTAAAACCTCATAGCATATAACCTCAAAAGCCTAACAGCAAACCTTTCGGCGGTCGGGCGCATTTTGTTAGACCGCATCGCGGATTTGCTGGTGGGCAAGGATTTGAATGACAAACTCCGTTCTCTCACCAGGTATTGAGAAGCAATCTAACTTACCACCATGTTTCTCAGTGACAATTTGATAGCTAATCGGCAGCCCCATGCCCGTTCCCTTACCGACAGACTTTGTGGTGAAGAATGGATCAAAGAGGCGTTTCTGAACAGATTCAGGCATTCCCATTCCGTTATCAGAAATTGCAATTTTTACCCACTTTGAATCAATCATAGTAGTCCGAATGGTAATCAGGTTGGGATTTTCCTTGAGTTCCTGATAGGTTCGTTTGACGTTAGCTTCTTCCAGGGCATCAATGGCATTTGCTAGGATGTTCATAAACGCCTGATTGATTTGACCAGGATAGCATTCGATTAGCGGTAGATTACCATAATCACGAATTACTTGAATCGCTGGACGCTCTGGTTTATCTTTCAAGCGATGCTGTAAAATCAACAATGTACTATCAATGCCCTCATGAATATCTACGGCTTTGAAGTCAGCTTCATCCATTCGTGAAAAGTTGCGGAGTGACAAAACAATCTGACGAATTCGATCCGTGCCGAGTTTCATGGAGTCGAGGACTTTAGGTAGATCGGCTTGGATAAACTCCATATCAATATCTTCTGCCTCAGCTTGGATTTCGGGTGCTGGGTCGGGATAGTAATTCTGGTAGAGTTGCACCAAACCTAATAAATTGTGGGCGTATTCCTGCACATGAGTCAGGTTGCCGTGAATGAAGTTGACTGGATTGTTGATTTCGTGTGCCACCCCTGCCACCATTTGCCCCAAAGCAGACATCTTTTCGCTATGCACCATCTGAACCTGAGTGCGTTTCAGTTCCTCTAATAGTTGTTGCAACTGCGTATTTTTGTCGCTGAGTTCTTGGGTTCTTACCTCAACTTTAGATTCAAGGGTTTGGCTGTAGTTTTCGAGTTGTTCGTTGGCTGTTTTCTGTTGCTGTAACAGTTGTTGAACAGCGCGAATTAATTGGTTAAAGGCATTGGCAAGGGTTCCAATCTCATCATCTTGCTCAACAGTCGCTTGTAACTCAAAATTAGATTCTTCAGTGGATCGTCGGGCAATGCTGGTAAGAGCTTGAATGGGTTGGGCAATTGCTCGGCTGGTCAAAATTGCCAAAAGAATGGCGATCGCAACAGACAATCCGATACTTGCAACTACAACTTTCTCCGCAACTTCACTAGCCTGTTGATCTGACCTTGTTGCGACATCAAGTTCTTGGTAAGCTTGGTCAATTAAACCCACCAAATCATCCGAGATGCCATCGAATTCAAGCGCCAAATCGCTGTTGGTAAATTCCAACATCAGGGCTTGGGCTTGCTCAACATCAGTGGGTGACGCAAGATTCAGCCCACGAATTCGTTCAACTCGGCGTTCTAATTCCTGTGAGTAGAGTTGTGGTACACGGTCATAGGTTTGCAACAAGGCTGTAATCGTTGCGTGACGCACACCAGCTTGTAGGGTCGGAAACTTTGCCACAAATGCCTTAAGTTCAGCCCAAATTTCTTTAATTTCAGTTTCATGCTTCAGCAGGTGAGCATATTCATGCTGAAATTTTTTTGGGTATCGCACTAGAGGGATGAGTTGTTGTTGATGGGTTCGGGCTTGGAGAATACGAGATTGCAGACGATGCAGAAGTTCCACTTCGTTACGCGCGTGTTGTTCTAGGTCTTGAGTCTCTTGTTGATAACGATCGCCAATTCCAAAACCAGCAATTGTTCCACACACAGCAATGCTGAGAGCAAGGGTGTATCCTAAACCGATCTTTTGCCCAACTCTGAGACTGGATAACCGTTGTCCTAAACTCTGGTACACCATATAACCTTCTCTAGCGGTACAGGAGATTTGCTTGACCCAGTGCCCCTATTTGCTCATTTTAAGCCTTTCAGTTTGAAAACGGAAAACTCCTCTGTTTAGGATAGGTTTTCCCTTACAGCGTTTACGTCTTGAATTTACGCTTTTCTAAAGGCTCTACCTAAATCGTGCAGAACCCCCCAGTAGATCGTCACCTCGCCAGTTCCAATGTTACCCGCAAACGCCGAACATCTTTTTTGCATTCTAAATTAGCACAACTATCCGAATTCTACCCGATCAAATTTCGTGCAAACTTCCCGTCAGCGCTACTTACCCACCGTAAAGTCTCGGCCTGCTGTTGAGTTAGATGAACTGCTATAGCTTTTAGTATAGCTTAAATTGGCTATCGGGCCATTAGTCATTACTTCCAAGCGATCGAATTCCTCGAACCCTTTTGCCCAAGCTTTGGCAATATCGTCTGGGAGTTTGGGTTGAGCTATTATATTTTGCTCCTTGTGCATCACAAAGTAGAGGAAGTCGCTGACTTCGGGCAAGAATGATTCTGGAAGTTGCAATTTGGCGATCGCAAGATCACGAATACTCATCATAATTGCCCCTTTCCGTCGTCTTTATTTTAATACAATCATAACAATAAAGGATGTGTGATAGAAGTTATGGTTAGGGTAAAAACCTCGATTTTTTACATGAATGACTGTACGCACTCATACTGCCTCAATGTCAGAAACTAGGGAACCAAAGAGAGATTTCACAAAATTTAAAGCCTCTGTGTTATCCATTAATAGTTTTCGTACAGCCCCCTCATAATCTTCACGTTTTTGGAATTTAAGCTCTTTTGCAATGTTAGTTAAAGCCCCTGTTTCACGAACTGGATATTGTGAAATTAGTTCTGTAAAGTCCCCACTATTAAGTGCATTCCCTAGCCGTTCCAACTCTTGTTTTACAAACTCATTCACATCGATAGAAACATTTACTGGTCTACCATTCTTAATATCTTCTTTCTTAGGCGTGTTGCGAAAATACTCCTCACGAATTGCTTTTTCAGCAGTTTTAATACTCAGAGATTGCATACCTTCATTGATTTTTTTCATTGCAACAGTTTTAGCATTATCAAGGTATGTGGAAGCATCGCCTCCGAGAAAATTTGCTTGGCGTTGTGCAATAAAGCCTTGAATATGTGGATGGTAATATATCGACTCAACTGAGAAGACCGGAAGGGCATAAATGCCCTTCTCCCTAAGCCGATTAATGTCAGTGTCTGGTCGCCGATCATTATCAACAATGCCCAAAGCATGAACCCAGTGAAGGTTGGCAGAGTCCCGGATGCTAGAAACGGTATGTTCGACATCTCGACAGCTTGATTTGGCAATAATGGAGACATTTGGAAACACTAGATTGTAAAGTGGCTTATCAAGGCTGTTCTCAGTGCCTTCGATAAATAGAATCTTTCTACGCGCACCAAGGATATCCTTCTTGATGTCATCATCAATCTCTGTTTCGGGGGGAACAATATCTGCATCCCAACCACTTACAGAAGATCCCGCGTAGGTGCAGCCCCGAATGAGCAATGTACGCGCACTCGGATTGTCGAGGGGCAGCATCACATCATGTGTAGATACGATGAATGCACAATCATCTCGCTTAGAGAACAAATGTGTCAGCAGTGGTGAAATGATGGAGCGATGAAGGTGGCGCTCCGGCTCATCAATTAGCACTAAAGTACCACTCTTAACGGTTAACACGTTCGCTGCGATTAGCAAGGCATTACGTTCGCCGTCTGAAAGCTCCGCAACGCTGTAAGGAGTACCTCCACATTTGCTTCCAACTACCTGATCGTTTTCACCGACAGATATCTCAATAGGAATATTTGAAAGACGTAGAAGCTCGTTGATAATCTTTATAGGAGCATCTTCTTTGGAAAGAGTTTTTGCATACTCCATATTCTGGCTATCGACTGCACCAGCAATTGAGCGAGCACGTACGTTCTCAGCGTCAATGAGGTCATAAATCGAAATACTTGCACGTTGGCTAGCATAATCGTCTTTCCAGCGTGAATCTAGATTAGTATCCCCACTTCGCATATTGTTTTCAAAATTTCGCTTTTGCTGAGACGATAAATCCATTGTGGTGGAAGAAAACCAATTTTGGCGATGCGCCGATATCCGTCGCACATTATTAGTCTGACCATAATAATGAAGGCTCATATATAAATGTTGCATCAGACTGGACTTTCCGGTGCCGTTAGCACCCATAATAAAAACTTTGTCTCCCATGTTGATAGTGAGATTGAGTGGTTCACCTGTAGTTCGAGGGATATTAGAATCGAAGGACATGATTGCGTTACCATTTAGACTGTTGTCATTTTAGACAATACTTCTACTATAACAAGCTCGTCAAGCAGAGTTAATCCTTTAAATCTTCGAGAGGTTCATCAAAATCATCAGATATCCAGATTTTACCTTTCCAAATTCCAAGTCCGCCTCGCTTTGTCGGCTTTTCTTGGGTTGAGTTTTTAGCCTGCTTTTCAATTAAAAACTCAATGTAATGAAGCACTTCTGTCTGAAGAGACTCAGGGAGTTCGGCTAATTTTTCTAAAATGACTGGCTGTATCATGGTTTCTTCTCGCGATCGCCCCATCTACTCCATTAAAGCACCCACACCCAAAGTCAGCAACAGAATACCCCCATTATCTAGTACGATCGCCCTCCCTTTCTACCCAAATCCCGATCGCCACACGATCGCTCACACCATCATTATTTTGCAACTTGCCTAAAATTACCCGATCGACTATTGTTCCTAGTAGATACGATCTGGATATAACAACTGACAAAAACATGACAGCAATATTACCGCCTTGGATAGTTTTAGACTCCCTATTGCACAACTGGCTACTAGAAGATATCGGTAGGGGCGATCGCACAACATCGGCCTTATTTCCCGCAAACAGCATCCAGGGTACAGCTAAATGGATTGTTAAAGAAGCTGGAGTCATTGCCGGATTGCCAATTGCCGATCGCACATTTAAACTTTTAGACAGCAGCCTCAGTTTCATCCCCCAAGTACCAGAAGGGAAACTGTGCGAAAAAGGAGAAGTAATTGCCGAGATTTCCGGCAATTTCGACGCGCTGCTAACCGGAGAAAGAGTAGCATTAAACTTGGCAATGCGTTTGAGTGGCATCGCTACTTTGACTCAGAAATATGTTGACAAAATTGCCGATTTGCCCGTGCAATTAGTGGATACGCGCAAGACAACACCGGGGTTGAGATTGTTGGAAAAATACGCAACTCAAGTCGGCGGTGCTTGCAATCACCGGATGGGATTAGATGACGCCGTGATGATTAAAGACAATCACATTGCGGCGGCTGGGGGAATTGCAGAGGCGATCGCCCTAATTCGCAATTCTATCCCCTATCCGCTGACGATCGAAGTCGAAACCGAAACTCTCGCTGAGGTAGAGACAGCTTTGCAGCACAAAGCCGATATTATCATGTTAGATAATATGTCCTTTGATTTGATGCGGCAGGCTGTGGCACTAATTCGCCAAAAGAGCGATCGGGTCAAAATTGAAGCTTCCGGCAATGTTACTTTAGAAACAATTAGAAGTGTGGGAGAAACCGGAGTTGACTATATTTCTACCAGTGCTCCGATTACGCGATCGACTTGGCTGGATTTGAGTATGAAAATTCAGAGTCATTAGTCATTAGTCAGCAGTCATTAGTGATAGAAAATATGGTCAATACAAAATCAAGCTTTAATACGCCTTTTACTCTTTAGTCTCCCTCTGCTCGGACTTCGTTTGACTATTAAGCGATTTGAATCGCCGAATAATTCCAGAGGCAACTTATCTCTTAGCTAATGACTAATGACTAATGACTAATGACTCTTAACAATTACTTCGAGATAAAATGAACCCAAAAATTACCGTCAGGCATACAGAGGCTGCGGATTAAGCGGTAAGTATAGTGCAAGTAAGCACCGCTGAGACTTGTGTCGTAGCCGATGGGGAACCACTCGCCATAGGGATCGTGAACGAAGAATCCCTCGCTGTCGTAGCCGGAGACAACTATAATGTGACCGAAAGACGTGAAGTATCCGTGGATGACAGCGGGATTTCCGCTGGCTAGCCAATCTTGAACGTCATCAATAGTTGCATTCTCGGTAAAGAAATCTTGAGCGCCGTAATCTCTAACAATCTTTGCTAAATCGTAGGGGTCCCAGCGACTGTAACCTTTGGCGATCGCATATTCGTAGAGCTCGTCTTCATATTGCCCGCTTTGTGTGCGCCGTGGCACCCTCAAAAAGTCCATACACATCGCTAATGAAGTTACATTGCAAGAACCTGTAGGATTATTCAAGTTATCCATTTGCGATAGATAAGGAATGCCAAGCCTGACAGTTGGGGGATTCGGTTTGGGAAAAAACAGAACGCCGTCTTGAGTAATTTGAGCGTGTGCTCCGAAAACATACCAAATCCCTGAATCTTTGAAAGACTCGTTGCGGAGAGCAACTCTGATGTGACCGCGAGCCGGAGCAAAAGCCAGGATCTCAAACTCTTTTCCTGCTGGTATTACTTGTTTTTCCGAGTCCTGAAGTTGAGAAGACGCCAGCGGTTTCGATTTAAAAATCGTGTCTCTAAGCGTTTTCAGGATCAGGGGAGGTGTGATAATGTCCCCTGGTTTGGTTTCGATTAGCTTTTTGGCTGTGACTGCTCCCAAAAAACCCGGTTCGCCGCACTTCATCAGAGTTTGAAATCGGTGGAGTGCCGCAGTAGAGAGAGGGCCAAATTCCCCGTCTACGGGAGGCTTCAGTAAACCCAGGTCAATGAGGCGGCTTTGAATTTGGTGACTGAGTTCGTCGTCGGCAGCAATTGCTTTGGCATCGTACCTAATTTGTGAGTTGAGAAAGTTTTGTAATTTCATGCTTGCGTGCCCCTGTCAATCGATTTGAGATTTGAGATTTGAGAATTACGATCGCCGATCAATCTGGTTTCCCCAGACTAAATTGCTGGCTCGTCCATAATTCCCAGTTGATCGTCTCATAAAATTACGGTAGTTTTGCTGCTCAATCGATTTGAGATTTGAGATTTGAGAATTACGATCGCCGATCAATCCGGTTTCCCCAGACTACATTGCTGGCTCGTCAATAATTCCCAGTTGATCGTCTCATAAAATTACGGTAGTTTTGCTGCTCAATCGATTTGAGATTTGAGATTTGAGAATTACGATCGCCGATCAATCAGGTTTCCCTAGACTAAATTGCTGGCTCGTCAATAATTCCCAGTTGATCGTCTCATAAAATTACGGTAATTTTGCCTAGCAATCGATTTTAGATTTTAGATTTTAGATTTTAGATTTTAGAATTACGATCAATCCGGTTTCCCTAGACTAAATTGCTGGCTCGTCAATAATTCCCAGTTGATCGTCTCATAAAATTACGGTAATTTTGCCGATCGCCCGTACCTTAAAGGCTTCATATTAATTATTTGATACAAAACAAAACCTTCAAGGCGCGGGCAGATCGAATTTCACGCACTATTGACTAAAAATCCCTCGTGCGCGTTGACATTGTTTCTGCCGAATGCCGAATGCCGTTGGATGGCTCAAAAGCAGAGGGATGGCAGAATTCCCCTGTTGAGGCGATGTCAGATTCATGCTTCGTTCGGGCGAATTACCACAACACCCATCGCATCGGGAGACAGATATTTGACGGCGGCTTCTCGGAGATCCTCGGCAGTCTGAGCTTGGATGCAGGCGGCATAGTTGAGGGCGGGAGCGATATCTCCTACCATCGACTGATAGTAACCGTACAAACTTGCTCGATCGCTCGGAGTTTCGTTACCAAAGATAAACCGATTTGCTACTTGAGTACGGATGCGGGAAATTTCGGCATCTGTCACCAGTTCGGTTTGGATAGTGCGGATGTGTTGGACGATCGTAGCTTCCACTGCTGCCAAGTTTTCTGTTGCTAGTTGAGCAGAAATCGAGAATACGCCGCCGAGCCGCTGAGTCATGTTGCTGACCGAAATTGACGAAACTAACCCTTTTTCTTCGCGCAAATCTTGAACCAAGCGAGTTGTGCGGCCGTGACCCAATATTGTCGCCAAAACGTCGAGGGCATAAGTTTCCGACATTTCCATGAAACCGGGCACTCGCCACATCAGGATCAGTCGGGCTTGCTGAAGGGCAGAGTCTACAAATTCGCGGCGGACTGTTTCTGTAAACGGCGATTCTTGGCCGTAGTTGGGGATTTGGGCTTCTGGGTGAAAGTTGCCGACAGCAGGCACATTTATTTTGTTGTTTTGTGCTGTGCTTTTTGCTGCGAAACTGTCTGCGACAATTTCTATTAGTTGATCGACTGGCAAATTGCCAACAGCTACGGCTGTCATGGCCCCTGGGTGATATCTACTGCTATGGAAATCCCGCATTTGTTGCGCTGTCAACTGTTCGATTACCGCAGTCGGGCCGAGTACCGGTCGCTTGTACGGCAGGACTTCAAACGCTAATTCCATCGATCGCTGATAGGTGCGGCGGCGGGGATTGTCTTCCGATCGTCTAATTTCTTCTAAGACTACCAGCCGTTCTCGATCGAAGGCGTCGTCAGGAATGCTCGCATTCAGCAACACCTCGACTTGCAGGGGAGCTAATTCGGCAAAATCTTTAGGAGCTGTGGTGATGTAATAGTTAGTGTAATCTTGGCTGGTGGCAGCATTGGTGACAGCGCCCCGCTGCTCGATCGCGCGCTCAAATTCGCCACTGGGAATGCTCGGAGTTCCCTTAAAAATCATGTGTTCTAAAAAGTGAGCCATGCCGTTAATGTCGTCTGGTTCGACGGCTGAGCCTAAATTGAGCCACACGCTGAGGTTAACAGCATCGACCGGCAGGTGTTCGGCTATAACGGTGAGGCCGTTGGGAAAATGGCGGATTGTTGGGGCGTTGAGGGGCGATCGAGCTGAGGTTTTGAGTAGGGTGGATGTCATTGTGCTTTTAAATTTATCTTGTTCTCTATATCTTAAAGGGTCTTTAAGGAAGAGCTCACGCATTGGGCATTTAGGGCGAAAAATGCAATGGGATATGGACGGTAATGCACGCACCGAGTTTTTGGTTTCCCTGGAGCAAGTCCTGTTAACGTATTTCTGCGATCGCGAGCGTTAATTTATCCTAATAGTTGCCCAAGTCCTCAGTTTTTTTGGTGACAGCAAAAGATGGAAAATCGAAGATTGAATAAAAACTTAGTATTTCCACAAGCAGCTTTTCAACGATTTTGGCGATCGACTTCGGGGAAAATCGGCTTAATTTTGACTGTAGGGCTGATGATTTCGGCACTGTTAGCCCCCGTACTTTCCCCCTACGATGCTGCGGTCGATCGAGATTATTTGTTGCGCTTAGTGGCTCCTAGCGCTAAACATTGGTTTGGCACCGACGGTTTGGGGCGAGATTTGTTGGTGCGGGTGTGGCACGGATTGGGGCTCTCTTTACTCGTCAGCCTGGTTTCTGTGGGTGCGGGTTTAATTGTGGGAGCGCTTTTGGGGCTGGTGGCCGGGTATTTTCGGGGGTTGCTGGAAATTGCGATCGGCACTTTGGCGGATATTTTGCTAGCTTTTCCTTCGATTTTACTGGCGATCGGCGTTGTTACCGTCACGGGGCCGAGTTTGCAAAGCGTAATTATCGCCGTCAGCCTCGTGCAAATTCCGATTTACATCCGTTTAACTCGCAGTATGGTGCTGTCTCTGCGGGAACAAGAATTTGTTTTGGCTGTCAAGGCCTTGGGCGCCAGCGACTTACGGATTATTTTTCGCCACATTTTGCCGGGAAGTCTCGCGCCTTTAGTTGTACAAGCAACTCTTTCGACTGGTACGGCGACACTAGAAGCTGCCGGTTTGGGTTTTTTGGGTTTGGGCGCACAGCCGCCGGTTCCTGAGTTGGGGACGATGCTTTCTGATGCTTTTAAGGGCGGATACGCTCTTTCTTCTCCTTGGACTATTTTGTTTCCAGGTTTGCTGATTACCTTGACTGTTTTGGGTTTCAACCTTTTGGGCGACGGGCTGCGAGACGTTTTAGACCCCAGATCCAATGCTGCGGCAAGGAAATAGCAATATTCAGGAGTTACGCAGTGGGCACACTATTTGAGCAATACTGTGCCTCCTCTAAAAATTGTTCAGGTATGCTCAAAGTTTTGGCGGGAGTTGAAGCCATTTCAAATTCGTCGCCCGGGCTGCAGACTGAGGTGATACCCGCTATGACTGCCTGCATTAAGATTGGCCCGGATAGGCGGCAGTCGTGCCCGATCGTGATTGTTAATTCTGCCGCTGATTTATTGACTTTTTGCACCAGCAAACTCACAAAGGCTTGCCCCAAAATAGTCGCCATTTCCGGGGTGGGGTTAACCTGTTCGTCTGGAACGCCTTCAATGGTGATACCGCGAATGTCTGAACCATGTTGCAGCTTTTTTAAGTTATACTTTTGCATAACAATCAATAGTAACTTTTCAGCTAAGCATCAGTTTACGACAAATGTTAACCAGGAATTGTTGCATTTGCTACTATCAACAAATAGGCAAGCTTTAACAGCGACTTACAAAAGTTATTAAAAGCGATCGCCGCCAAGCATGAATTATATCAAATCCTGTTATATCGGAATGATATACAAGTGCGAGCCTCCCGATCACTATCGAAAGCAAGGCGGGAGAGTGGGAAAGTGGGAGGATTTCTCTTCTGCCCTCTTCCCCTTTCCCTGTTCCTTCGATATTCTGGGATTATTTCCAGGAAAAAATCCGCACTCCGACCATCGTGCCACTGCTATTCAAAGCGCACAGAAATCAGCTTCTTTGTAAAACTCCACAGTTCATTTTTCAAAAAGTAGTCTAGTTCTTTTGCCCACTTTCGTTTTAATAAATCCTTGATTTGTTACCTGCTACTGAAAAATTAGGCAGGGTTACGCCACGGTGAATCTTCGGTGTAAGATAAAGATACTCGTTTTGGATCGCGGGTATTCCAGGCATTTTCTGCGACTTGAACTCTAGTTTTAGCAGTTTCCAGGGTGAAAGGCGGTAAAGGTGGTTTAGTTTCCATCGGGTTGAATAATTTTGGTTAGTTTAAATAAGTAATTAAACTTAGCACGATCGCGAACACAGTACAAGACCACTATAACCACCAACTTGCTGGCATTTACAGTTAGATGTCAGGAAATCCAGCAACAGCGAGCGGGGGAAATCACGCTCTTTTTTGTCAATTTGCGATCGATTAAGTACCGCGAGGATTAGCCCTTGATTTAGGTGCAAGTTCAGGACTTCAATCGATTCCTTTAGTGGAATTAGGCTTTTGGGTAATCGGTTATGCGATCGACTATCCGAAATAGGTTTACAGGTACTTCACAGAACGAGATGATTAAACGATTCGGGTGAATGGGCAGGCAATTATATTAGAGACTTTATATTAGATACAACCGAGAGTTGCTGTAGTGACTGTTCCGACATTTACAGCCCCATCCAGGTCTTAGAAACTGAAATCTCAGGAAACCTGATATGAAACTTCTCCGAAGGCTGACATTGTGCTTCCTCTCCTTGACGCTCACCCTCTGGCTGGGCTGTTGCTCCTCCCCACCCCAAATCCAGGTGGTGACGCTCAATGTGGCTGTGTCAGGCATGGTTCGCACTGCCGTGGAGGAAATCGATCAACTCTATCAGCAGGAACACCCCCATATCTGGTTGAATCCGACATTTGCCGGAACTGCCTTAATCTGGGCAGCCGTTGAGCAGGGAGAACCTTTTGATGGGGTTGTGTTATCCGATATTTCACCGCTCAATGCGTTGCAAGCCCAAGGGCTGATTCTGCCGGAAAGCCGTCGGGAGTTAGTGACCACCGATATTGTGGTGATTGCTGCGGCTGATTCTGCGGTGCAACTGAATGATGTGCAGGAGTTAGCGAGCGATCGGCTCAAAACGGTGGCAATGGGCAACAAAGACCTGACGGTTGGCAAATATACCCACGCCATTCTGAGTCGGTTAGGCATCCTTCAGGCAGTGGAGTCCAAGGCAGTCTGGGCAAAGGTGGATGTGCGGGAAGTCTTGCGAGCCGTCGAGCAGGGAGAGGCAGAGGTGGGCATTACCTTTCTGCCAGAAGCCAAAGCCTTTGCCAAGGTCAAGGTGTTAGCCACCGTATCGCCCGACCTCTATGAGCCAATTCGCTCCGGTGTGGCTGTGGTTAAAACCTCTCCTCATCTCCAGGAAACGCAGGCGTATCTGGACTTTTTAAGCACCGATCGGGCAATGACAGTCTTTCAAAAATTTGGACTCCGCCCTCTGCGGTCTTAGATCGACGAAACTAAGCACGAGACAGACATGATGAAACAACACTCTAACTTTCTCAAAACCGTTGCCGGGAGCCTGGGAGCAGCCACTTTCCTGGCATTAGCAGTCAGTGGAATCGCATTGTGGAGCGCTAACCGCACCTTAGAAACTAACCGCCAGATCGCCCAACATCTAAAAGCGCTCAATAGTTTGGAAGCGTTGACCAGTGCATTTCAGGATGCTGAAAAGAGCCAGCGGCAATACCTGCTCGCGCCAAACAAAAATGAATTCAGGAAATTTGGGCTTAAGATGATCGATGTCGATCAAGAATTGCGACAATTGCAAAGCTTGCTAGAGAAGGATCCCCGCCAACAGGCAGCTACCAAGAGCCTGGAAGAATTTATCCTGCGTCGCCTGGGGGAACTCCGGCAGGGCGTAGAACTCCGGGACACCAAAGGGCTGGCGGCGGCGATCGATCGCACCCCCCCACGACTGCTGGACGAGATTACGCTGCTGACCCAGCATATCAAAGCGATCGAAACCGTAGGGTGGCGGCAGAAACAGCAAGCTGCCACCCACACAACCCTTCTGGCAATGATGGCATTTCTGGTGGGCATCGCCCTCAACCTAGGAATTATTCTGTTGACTTACGGCCTGATTTGCAGTGAAATCCTGAAGCGGAATCAAGCTGAAACCGACCTTCAGCAAAGTAACCAGACATTTCAAAACCAGACTAGCCTGTTGCAACTAATCCTCAACAGCATGAGCGATGGCGTGCTCGTTGTCGATGAAAACAGTCGATTCCTGGTGTTTAACCCCGCTGCCGAGCAGATTTTTGGCAAAATACCCGACAGCCAGCCGGAAGAATGGTCAGAGCAGTATGGACTGTTTCTATCCGATGGGGTAACTCCGCTCCCAACAGAGCAAATTCCCTTAGTGCGGGCTGTTCGGGGTGAGCAGGTAGACAATATGGAAATCTTTACTCGTCATCGCCAGGCCCCAAAGGGTTTCTGGCTGACAGCTAGTGGCAGACCTCTGAGAGATGCCAGTGGTGCATTGAAAGGGGGAGTTGTTGTGTGCCGCAATATTAGCGATCGTAAGTTGGTAGAACTAGAGATATTGCGCGCAAAAGAAGCTGCCGAAGTTGCCAACCGCACCAAGAGCGAGTTTCTGGCCAACATGAACCACGAACTCCGCACCCCCCTCAACGGCATCCTCGGCTATACCCAAATCCTCCAGCGCGACCCCGCCACCACCGCCAAGCAGATGAAAGGATTGGGGGTGATTTATCAATGCGGTTCCCATTTACTCACCCTGATCAACGACATTCTGGATCTGTCCAAGCTGGAAGTGCAAAAGATGGAACTCTATCCCCAGGATTTCCATCTGGCTAACTTCCTCTCTTCTACTGTGGATATTTGCCGCGTCAAGGCAGTGCAAAAAGGCGTGGAGTTTCATTACCAGCCCGCGAGCAATCTGCCCACTGCCGTCCATGCTGACGACAAACGCCTGCGGCAAGTGTTGCTCAACCTACTCAGCAATGCTGTCAAATTTACTGATTTTGGCACCGTCACGTTTCGCGTAGAAGTGGTGGAGTCAGAAGACTCAAATTCAGAACTCAAAACTCAAAACTCAAAAATTTCAAGAATTCGCTTCCTAATTAAAGACACTGGCATTGGCATTGCCCCAGACAAACTATCCACGATTTTCTTACCCTTTGAGCAGGCCGGGAAACGCGATCGCAACATCGAAGGCACTGGACTAGGACTTGCCATAGGTCAACAAATCATCGAGAAGATGGACAGCGAAATTCACGTCGAGAGTGTATTGGGCCAGGGCAGCAGTTTCTGGTTTGAGATCGACTTGCTTCCAGCATCGGATTGGACAACACAAAATGCGATCGCCAACCACAAGGTTATTGGCTATCAGGGCGAACGACGCAAAATTCTGGTCATTGACGATCGCCAAGAAAACCGTCTGGTGGCCGTGAATATGTTGGAACCGCTGGGCTTCAAGCTGACAGAAGCTGATAATGGGCAGGCAGGTTTGGATTCCACTATCCAGACGCGACCCGACTTGATTATTACCGATGTACATATGGCGATTATGGATGGCTTAGAAATGACCCGTCGCCTGCGACAATTGCCAGATTTTGCCAAAACTCCGATCATTGCCTCCCCTGCTACTCTGTCTCAGGTGGATATACAGGAAAGTCTGGATGCAGGGTGCAATAGCTTTTTCCCCAAACCGATCGAGTTTACTGGGTTGCTTGCCGAATTGCAGCGATATCTACAATTGCAGTGGATTTACGAAACCGAAACAGAGGCGACTCAACCCGCTGTCAGCAACGCGGATGAGGTTAGCATGATAATACCCCCTGCTGCTGAACTGGCAACCCTCTATGCTGCCGCTCAGGGTGGTTTTATGACCGATATCCAGCAGGAAGCCCATCGCTTGAAGCAATTAACGCCGGAATATACTACCTTTGCGAACCGAGTTCTAGAATTGAGTCAACAGTTTGATGAGGAAGCCATTCTGCGTCTAATCGAGCCACGGGTTTAGCCACTTAATCTCGATCCACCATCAACCATTGATCGCTTCAATATATTTAGGAGTTTGCTAATGTCAGTCTATTCTATCTCTCAAGAAAACACGATCTTAGTCGTAGATGATACCCCAACCAATCTGCAAGTATTGTTTGATGTGTTGAGCGAACAGGGCTACCGGGTGGCGATCGCCAAAAATGGTGAAACTGCCTTGCAACGAGTGCAATCGTCTGAGCCAAATTTGATTTTGCTGGATGTGATGATGCCAGGGATCGATGGTTTTGAAACCTGTCAGCGGCTAAAAGCTAATCCGGTCACTCGCGATATTCCAGTTATTTTCATGACCGCCCTCTCCGACTCGGTGGATCAGGTCAAAGGGCTGAGCCTGGGTGCTGTAGACTATATCACCAAGCCGATTCAGCATGAAGAAGTCTTGGCACGGATTCGGGTGCATCTCCAACTGCGGAATGCCACCCGGATCATGGAACAGCGCACCAACGAACTCAACCAGGCCTTAGAAAGTTTCAAGCAAGCCCAAGTGCATCTAGTGCAAGGTGAAAAAATGTCTGCCCTAGCCCAATTGGTGGCGGGAGTGGCACACGAAATCAACAACCCGGTGAATTTCATTCAAGGCAACCTGAACTATGTCAAAGAATACACTCAGGAGCTGCTGAACTTGGTCCAACTTTACCAGAAGCACTATCCCAACCCGGTAGCAGAAATCCGAGAGCGGGCAGAATACCTGGAGCTGGAATTTTTGCAAGAGGATTTGTGGAAGATGCTGGGTTCGATGAAAATGGGGAGCGATCGGATTCGCCAACTGGTGCTCTCGCTGTGCAACTTCTCCCGCCTTGATGAAGCGGACTGCAAACCAGTTGATATCCATGCAGGTATCGACAGCACTCTGTTGATTTTGCAACACCGTCTGAAAGCCAGACCCGATTTTCCTGCCATCCAAGTCATCAAAAACTACGGGCAATTACCGGAGGTCGAATGCCACCCCAGTCAACTCAACCAGGTATTCATGAATATCCTCACTAATGCGATCGATGCCTTGCAGACATCAGGTGTCAGGGATAACCAACAACCTACCATTACCATCAGCACCTCGATCGGTAGTGCTAACTCGATCGCGATTAGCATTGCTGATAATGGAGTCGGTATCCCGGAACTCATTCGCTCTAAACTATTCGATCCGTTCTTCACCACCAAACCCGTGGGCAAAGGCACTGGTTTGGGACTGTCGATCAGTCATCACATCGTCACTGAAAAACACGGCGGCAAGATTGAGTGTGATTCCACTCTCGATAAGGGCACTGAGTTTGTAGTAAAGATTCCGCTGCGGCAGGTCATGGCACAGGTTGCTTAAAAGAAGGGTTACGGTTGCCGCAACAATTATCAATCAATTTCAATCCTCTTTATCTTAGAGAATAGTAATTAGGATTTTCTGGTAACAGGACTTACTCACAAACTAATAATGTAGGGTGTGCATTACGCACCTTAACCCCTACCAGTAAAGAATTCAACTATTTTTTACATAAATTCTCGATGTATTAGCTGGCGCTACGGCGAAGCTAGTTAGATTAATGTCGTTATCCCTATTTCATCTACTGAGAAATCATCCTTTGCTGTATCACCGTAATTCGAGAGGATAGCTACTTCTGTTTGCTCGCTTTTGTCAAAACCTATGAAGCTCGTATAGTCGCCACTACCACCGTTATGCCAATACAATACTTGCCGATTCGGTAGGGTCAAAATCAGCCAAGCTAAGCGCATAGTGAAAGTTTCATTTTCCTCAAAATATTGTGATCGCGATCGCGCGAAAATCGCAGCCATTGCGGTATTCGCTTTACAGAGATTAGCTTGCAGGAACTTCAACAAATCCTCAGATGTCGAACGAAACGCTCTTGCTAGCATCACCTCAAAATCCCACTTTGAAGTCAGCATTCCATCGGCTGAATGACCGGGCGCAAGGCACTGCATCTGTTGCGGTGTCAGATGAATCGCCGTATCTGTCATACCCAGCGGCTGGCTAATGATTTCTGTCACTAATTTTTCATAAGCTTTGGAAGTTTTTAGCCTTAACAAATGTCCGAACAAGCCCATGCCTAAGTTAGAGTATTCGTAGCTTTGACCGAGTTAGCTCAGCAGCGTGATTTCTGCTATATCGGCATACATTTCCTGCGCCGTGTAGTCAAGGTAAGGATTGCTA
The DNA here is from genome assembly GCF_036701485.1 of Microcoleus sp. Pol11C3. Taxonomy (NCBI): domain Bacteria; kingdom Bacillati; phylum Cyanobacteriota; class Cyanophyceae; order Oscillatoriales; family Microcoleaceae; genus Microcoleus; species Microcoleus sp. Pol11C3. The sequence continues at coordinate 74,493 of NZ_JAUBQW010000014.1, forward strand.
GGATATTGGATTTCTGCAAGGAAACTGTCTGGCAAACGGGGCAGTCCAGGTAGGAGTTGCTAACTGTTGCAGGGTGATGGATTGGACGGCAGGATTTAAGTGGTTGATGACTTCTACGGGCAAATAGAGACGAATCGGAGCGTCTAGCTCGACATTACCATCATTCACTAATTTAGCCAGAACTGTTACTGTAAATACTTTAGTCACGGAACCGATTTCGTAAATTGTATTAGCATTGGGAACAGCCGGAGCGGTGTTGCTGAGCTTGCCAAATGCTTTGATGTAATGATGTCCTTTGTCAATTACTCCGATCGTTAAAGCCAGCTTTTCTCTCTTGCTTAGATAGGGCTTGCTGAATATATCGATCGCACTTGAGGTAGCCTGGGTTTTGAGCGCGCGATCGAGAATAAAGTGCAAGA
>NZ_JAUBQW010000238.1:0-4251 GCF_036701485.1 Microcoleus sp. Pol11C3
CTTGTTGTACGATTAAGAAAGTAGTTACAAATTCCTTCAAAATGATTGACAATTGTCGAACATGATTCTTTAAAAAAGATTCTCGCATAATTCAGCCAATCCTTGAACTTTATCTGGGCTATTTTGACGGTCATATCGGTCTCGTATATTTCCCGAAACTCTTCTTTCATCTCATAAGCCATTCTTAAGCATTCTGATTTTTCCAAGGTGATTTCCAACCTTTCAATTTGGTCGGAATTAAGGTTGCTTCGATTACTCAACAATAAGTATTTGCTTCCTCTATCTGTAATTCCTACTGCTCGACGCAACTTATTCAAGTCTTTATTAACTGCTTTCATAACGTGAAAACGGTCAATAACAACTTGGGCATTTGGGAATACTTGTTCTATAACTTTTGGAAATCCTCCCCACATATCAACACTCACTTCTTTAACTTGTGATCGAACCTCTAATGGTTGCTTTCTAAGGACTTCAATTATGTCTGGTTGGCGGTGAGAGTCAATCATTTCAATCAAATTACCCCCCTCAATGTCACTAACAACAGTTACCAAACTTCCTTTTCCTTTTCTCATACTTATCTCATCTATACTCACTCGTTTAACTGACTCCCAACAGTTTTTTTTTACAGGAATTGACATGAGTAAAAATACCTTTAATTTCGTCATAACTCAATCCTTCTTCTCGCCCAATTTGTTCCATACTTGACTGTTGAACACGCGCATAAATATTTTGTTCGTATCGTTGAGTATGCCGTCTTTTTTTGTCCAAAAACTCTAATTTTTCTGTAACGTAACGTTGACAGCTAGCACAGTAAAACTGCCGCCGAGGTACTTGTAAATACACAGAACGACCGTAAACTGACAAATCTCTGGCTAATATAGGTCGATTCTGATGGAGTTATTCTGTATAATTATCACAGTGAGGACAAACTATTCCTGATGCTAAAGCACTCAAACGAAAGTAAATTTGTCCTTCAATTTGAGTACAAGTTTCAACCTTGACTCCCGGCAAGTCTAATAGATAGTCTAAATGAAAGCTCATCACTCTAACTGTATTGATTGATCTATTTTACACCATACACTCAGGAGAGCCAACCTTCCGAGTGATGCTATGGTCGAGTATACATAGATAATGTTTTTTGTCAATGCGTAAGTCCTAGAACAGTTATTAGAAAAAATTAATCGGACATCAGAAAACTCATCATCACCACCATCTTGCGACCCACCGGGATTTGGAAAAAAGCCGCAAAAGACAAAAAGCGGTAAAAAGCGAGGGGGGTAGCCTGGTCATAAAGGAAATAGCCGGGACTTATACCCCATAGAAGAATGCAGGGCGAACGCATCTAAATTTAATATTAACAGAATCTGGTATATTGGAGAATAATTATTGAGTACCTAGAAAATATTTAATCAGAGTTCGCGCTGTATGAAACTTAAACCTAAAATCACCATTGCCGACCATTTTTCCGACTTAGAAGACCAAAGAATTGAGCGGACGAAACATCATCAATTAATTGATATTATCACGATTTCCATTTGTGCAGTGATTTGCGGTGCTGATACATGGGTGGATCTCGAAAGTTACGGGCGCAGCTCAACACAAATGGTTAAAGAAATTTTTAGAATTGCCGAATGGTATACCGAGCCATGACACAATTGCGAGAGTATTTTCTCGGATCAAACCGGAGCAGTTTCAAAAATGTTTTTTGAATTGGATTCAATCTATTAGCTGCTTGAATCCAGGAGAAGTAATCGCAATTGATGGCAAAACTCTTCGCCATTCTTACGATCGGGGAGGGGATAAAAAAGCGATTCATATGGTCAGTGCTTGGGCAACCAGTCAAAGATTAGTTTGAGGACAAGTTAAAGTCGATAAAAAATCTAATGAAATTACAGCAATTCCGGCTTTACTAAAAGTGTTAGAATTGAACGGAAGCATTGTCACCATTGATGCGATGGGCTGCCAGAAGTCAATTCTTAAGTCAATTGTCGAACAAGGAGGAGACTACGTGATCACCTTAAAAAATAACCAGCCATCTCTATATGCAAGAGTAGAAGAGTTGTTTGAGCAAGCAATGAGAAAATTTTTTCTGGCTTTACACATACAGCTTATTCGACCAAGAAAGAGAGTAATCATGGTCGCTTAGAAATACGACATCACTTAATGTTAAGTAATATAAAAGAGCTCGTTGACCCAGAAAATAAATGGGAGAAACTTGACAGTATAGGCATGATAGAATCCGTGCGAATATTGAAGGGAAAAACCACTATTGAAACTCGCTATTACATTAGTAGTTTACCAAACAATGCTCAAAAATTTGGTGAATCCGTCCGCAGTCATTGGGGGATAAAAAACTCCTTACATTGGGTGTTAGATGTAGGTTGTCGCGAAGATGATGGTCGGATCAGAAAAGATAACGCTCCGCAAAATTTTGCCATTCTTAGACACATCTCCCTCAATCTTTTGAATCAAGAAAAAACTTCAAAAACTGGAGCAAGGAATAAGCGACTTCGAGCCGGATGGGATGATGACTATTTGACTAAGATTCTCGCTGTTTCACTTAACTAAATTTTCAAAAACAACTCATTGCTAACTATTATACAACTTGTAAACAGGGGTTGTCAGCTTTTTATTGTCTCAAGAATGGCAGCAAGTAAAAACCAGCATTAATCAGTTCCTTTTTTCTCTAAAAACTGATTATAAAGTGTATTCATAGCTTCTAATAATGGTGAATTTATATTACAGCACTTTGCGAGCAAACCCGCCACAATTCGAGTTATCTAAATAGGCTCAAAAAACAAACCACAATGATTAAACCAATTGAGAGCATTTTCATCAGTAATAAGATTAACAGCCATAGTGATGGCTTCATCAAGAGCATCGGATGTGCGAGCTCCTTGGGAACGAAGAATTTCTTTTAACTTTGACCAACATAACTCGATGGGCGATAAATCAGGCGAGTAGGGAGGCAAAAATTTTATAAAAGCTCCCACAGATTCAATTAAAGCTTTTGTAGTTTCAGCATAATGTACAGGTAAATTATCCATGACTACAATTGCTCCAATCCACAACTGAGGAAGTAATATTTGCTCAACAAAAACTAAAAAACTAGCTGTGTTCAGACTACCTGGAAAAGTCATAGTAGCAATTAAGCCGACCTCACTCATAGCTCCAATTAAAGTGATGTTTTTGCCTTTATTTCCTGGGCGGTTATAATAGACTCTGGCTCCACCTTGACACCTACCATAGTTTCGTGTCATAGCCAGATTTACACCTGTTTCATCAAGGAATACAAGGTTTTTGATGTCTATAGTATCTAGCCAACGCCTAAATTCATAGCGCAATTTTTGTACTCTTTCTGTACCTTGCTCAATCGCTACTAAAGTTTTTTTTACGCCTGACTTTTAAGCGGTTAAGAGTGCGTGACAAACTTGATATACTTACTTCTATGCCTTGGCGCTCTTTTATTTCCTCTTTAATTTCTCGCAAATATATATCGCTTTTCTCTGTCACTATTATCTTTAACAATTCTTGCTCTTTACCTTTAAGCTTCGAGCGACGATCCTCTCCCTGAGTCCTGGCAGCTATCTCCCCCGTCTCTCGATACCGACGCAAAAATTCACGTAGAAACGATAAACTGACTTTAAATCGTTTTGCTAACTCTCTTTGTGTGCCTTCTTTGTTTTGCCACGCACTTAATATCTTCTGTCGTAAGTCAATAGAATATGCTGCCATCTCTAAATAATCTCCTTTTTTTACATCTTTAAAGTTTACCATTTGTGTAGCGGGTTTGATCTCAAATTGCTGTAAAATATAGTCACCACTGGTGAACAGTGTTCAATAAGATGCGTTCCCCCTGTGTCTGCGACTTCTCGGAGGGCGAGTTATCGCAAAGCAATTAAATAACGGTTTGCCGGGAATTGGTGGCATTGAAGCGTGTCGCCAAATTAAACAGCGCCATCCAGAAATTCCTGTTTTAATTTTAACATCTCACGCCCAAAAAGCGTTAATTGAAAGGTTGATTTCAGCGGGTGATCAGGGATATTGCCTCAAGGGAATTGCGGCGGCAACTTTGGTTTAGGCAATTCGTTGATCGGTAGCAGCGGGTGCTTCGTGGTGGGATTAAGGTGGCAACTGCGGAAATTCGGGCGGTTTTTGCTAATCCTGAACCTGTGGGTAGTCCTGCATAGCAAGGAAAATCAAGGGTTTTAATTGATAGATAAACTGGCGTTATACTCATGAATAAAATAC